>CAMCFW010000279.1 GCA_945874195.1 Chryseobacterium gleum | reverse complement strand
CAGCATCCTTCTCCCCACTTTTAGTTGGCGAGCATTCATCTGGTCTCCGTGTGCTCCGAAAAACTGTGTTTTGCGGAGCACAAAACCAATCTGGTTCTCCATGTGGTGCATCGCATCCAATAGCATGGCAATAAAATAGGATAGCCATTCGGTTATGACCAACGTGCCTTGTGCGGCTTTCAGACTATGGTAATACTGTTTCCTCTCGGCCACTATCGGTCGCGAAATGCTGATGGGCAGCCAACCATTGGCGTGTTGCGCCAGCACTTTCTCGGAAATGACCCTGCCAATACGACCGTTTCCGTCCTCAAAAGGATGGATCGATTCGAAATAGAGATGGGCAATGGCCGACCGGACAGGTGCTTGATGGATAGGGCTGCTGCCTGTGGGTGCTGTACTATTGAACCATTGGATAAAGGCTCGCATCTGGTGGGGAACGGCCGATGATGACGGTGCCTCAAAATGAACGGTTTCCTTTCCTACCGTGCCAGATACCACTTGCATCGGTTCCGAATGGTGTCTCCACTTTCCGGCATTCACTTTCACACTGCCTTTCATCAGTTTGCTGTGCCAATCAAAGAGCATCTCCTCAGACAACGGTTGGGCAAATGTGTCTCTGGCGCTCACCATCAGTTCCGAGACCCCCTGCGCACGCAGATCACTTACCGATTCGGGTCTGTCATTCATCCCAAGTTGGTTCCGAATGCTCGACATGACATCCTTGCGGCTCACATATTCGCCTTCTATCTCAGATGTTTTCATTGCTTCAGCGATCAGACCGGAGAGCATCATATCCGTCCGGTCCTTGGCATTGACCCCCTGCAACATGCCGTTCATCTTCCCTAATTGCTCAGAATACAGCAAGAGCTTCGCTTCAAGTGCTGCAATGTCATATTGAAAATGGGGCCAATCTGGAATTTGCCAATTGTACATGAGCCGAATAATGGAGTTAATCGGCTCAAAATTAACAAACTTATGAGCCGAATGATCATGCTGATTGGCTCGTGGCTTCCACTTCTCATCGCTTTTCTTCTCACGGGCATGAGAGACAGTTTGATTACAAAAACTCACCCCACCCTCCCCTCGATCACCTTCCAATAGCGGTCCCTTTCCTCTGTCACGCGTAGGAGGTGGGCGGTCTGGTCGTTCATCTTCTGAATCAGGTCGCGCTCCATGGCCGTTGGGCGCACGAGGGGTTCCAGATGGGGCAGGTAGGCTTCGAGCAGGTTCACCCCGAGGGTGTTGCTCAGTTCCAATAGTAGGTCAATGGGCAGGTTCTTGCGCTTGAGGGCGGTGCCGAGCCAGTTGTGGTTGTGGCCCATTTTAAGGCTTAGCGCCCGTAGCGAACTGCCGCGCTGCTTTAGCAGCACAGCTACATACGTATTGATGTCGGGTAGGGTGGTCTTCTGTGTCATGTGGGTTTTCCGTTGTCGTTGAATGGCTTCGGGCTGCTGTCCATGCCTTTCGGGACGGTGCAGACCCTCGTTCCGTGGTAAAGATAGCGCTTCGCACAAAAGAAATACGCCAAAATGGTAGATAAATGGATGTAGGAAGAAGATAGAGAAGGTTAGGCAGTAGATTGAAAAGGTTAGGCAGAAGATGGAAGCAGTTATGTAGAAGATGGAAAAGGTTAGACAGAAGATTGAAATGGGTATTCAGAAGTGCGAAGCGTGTATCCGTAAGTGTGAAGCATGTATCCGTAAGCGCGAAGCGGGTATATGGAAGCAAAATGTGGTCAGATGTAGATAAGGGCTGTTACTGAATGGACATGCTTGCACCCACAGGACGGGTATCTTCTGTTCCAGTAAATGCCCAACAGGATCAGACCCTCTCAGGCCTGTAGCCGACCGGAAAACAATAATCTAGTGGCTGCAACGAGAAAGGCGGATGTGAAGGTCCCCATAGTTGTTGGTAATTCATGAAGGGACTACTTGGAGTCATATTTGTTTTCTTAAATACATCTATTAGCGCTCAAGAGCTTCCTGACTCGGTTTTGAACATCACGTGGGAAGTTGACCAGATTACAACTGCCGAACATTCAATTCCATCAGACACCATTGTCAAATGGATGGCGGGAAAGGCACTTACGGTTCGTATCGAACAACGATTAACCAAGTGCTTCCCTGACCAAGTAGAAATGAAATACCGTATGCGGACATCCGTTTGCAATACATGTAGTTACCAATTCAACATGATGGAAAATAGGGTTTCCGGCTGTCTATGCAAGTGCCAAGCCGCTTGGTGCACTGACGGCAAGGGAAATTTAAGTGGTCAAGGAAAACTTGAGCACATCTTTATCCCAGTGCTATGCAGGACGACCAGCATTAGTGTCAAAAAAAATCAGATGAAACTGGTGACAGAAGATGGGGCTGAAGTAATCTTAAAGAAATGAACTGTTTACAACACCAACCATGAAAAATAGGGTCTCATCAGTTGCGCAGCCAAGACCCAACATTAAACTTCACATTACCCGCAATGTTAAACCTTTGCGGTGCAAGCGTGTCTGAAAGGCCGAACTTGCTAAATTTGACCCTAAGGTCATTTGCCAGCGTATGAAACACCTCCTTCTCCGCCCGTTATTCCTCCTTTCAATGATCGCCCTGCTATTGGCGGGCTGCAAAAAGGACGAGATCATCATTGACGACAATACGGCACCGCCAGATTCCACCATCTCCACGCTCGTTATCGAGAATTACGTGAACAAGTGCTACATAAGCCTGCTTGGCCGCGAACCGGGCGAACAGGAGGCCGAAGATGCCATTGCCACGCTCCGTGCAGGAAACATGGATGTGCCGAGCAGGAACTCGATGCTCGATGAGATCCTCGGAAATCAGGAATACCGCACGAAGGTGCTTGACTACAACACACAGAAACTGCTCAACTCAGGATTCGACACAACCGATATTCAAGTGCTGATCTATGTTTACAACGACCTGTTGGACGACCCGCAATACGCTGCGTTCTACGACCTGATAGTTGAGACCATCACCAACTTGGAACTGCTGCTGGCAACACCTGAGGATTTTGAGAACGGCACCATCTACATGATCGAAATGCACCGCAGGCTGGTGACCAACGACATCTATGACCAGATAAACATGGGCTCGTTCAACTTCGTACTCAGCATGTTCAATAATTTCCTGTTCCGCGACCCCACAGTGGACGAACACAATGCGGGCATTACGATGGTCGATGATTTTGTGGCCGTTATCTTCTTCGAAACAGGCAACTCGAAGGAGGAATTCATCGACATCTTCCTCCATTCCGATGATTACTACGAAGGACAGGTGCGCGAACTCTTTTCCCGCTACCTGTTCCGCGACCCCACATCGGCCGAACAGGGCTACCACTCGGTGCGCTACAAGGAATCGGGCGATTACGAACGGTTGCAGAAGGATATTCTCTCACTCGATGAATTTGCAGGACTATGAACAAGCACAGGAACCTATCGCTCGCCTTAGCGGCACTACTTGGCCTCGGTCTACTTTCGGGCTGCCAGAAAGAAGCCGACATTATTTACGATGTCAACGATGTAAACGTTGACCGGCCCGATGCCGACAAGGGCTACGCAAAGAGCCTCACCGAATTCATCTCCATTGCCTTTGCCGACCTGTTCGAACAGAACATCAATCAGGCGCAGTTGCAGACGCTGGCCGTTCCCTATTCGGGCTTTGGCGACCTGAAGCTGATTGAGGACATGATCATCAAGAATTTCCTGAACAGTCCAAACGTGGTCATTCCCACTGAAGCGGAAATGCGCGGAAATGTGGATCAGTTCCTGATCGAAACCTACCGTAAATTCCTGAACCGCGACCCCAACGAATTCGAACTATGGCAC
>CAMCFW010000278.1 GCA_945874195.1 Chryseobacterium gleum | reverse complement strand
GCTTTGAGGTTAGAACTTTCAGGAGGCTTTGAACTTTTTAGATCGGAGGATGAGGCTTATGATCATTGTCTTTCAAACATTCAGGCATTGAACCGCGAATTCGCATCGAGATTCGGTCAATCAGATGCTTTTCGAACTTTCGATGAGCTCATTCCGGCATTCGGATTCAAAGGCGTTAAGCATTTGATCGGGAATTTGGCTGAAGGCGCCATTGACACCGGAAGCATGATGAGAACATTGCTAAACATGGTCAACCAGAAAGGCATTGCGGTATTGAACGGATTGCAGGTCGTATCGTTCGAAAACAGATCCGAAAAAGTTGAAGTGAGTATTACGAATGGTATGACGTTTAATTGTGGGCACATGCACGTGGCAACCAATGGCTTTGCCACCATGCTCCTTCCAGAATTGAATGTTAATCCGGCACGTGCCCAAGTGCTCATCACGGAGCCTATAGCAGGGCTGAAAGTGAGGGGAACTTTTCACTTGAATGAGGGCTACTATTATTTTAGGAATCTTGACGATCGAATTCTGTTAGGTGGCGGAAGACAGCTGAATTTTGATGGAGAAACGACAACCGATATTCAGCTCACAGAGCAGATTCAAGCTGATCTGAATGCGCATTTGCGCCATATGATCTTGCCCGACACGAACTTCAAAATTGCACATCGATGGGCCGGAATCATGGGGGTGGGCGAAAGCAAGCAGCCGATACTGAAACGAATCTCTGCGAGCGTAAGTTGTTCGGTAAGGCTAGGCGGAATGGGTGTGGCCATTGGAACAACACTAGGAAGGAAAGCCGCTGATCTGATCGGATAAAACAAGAACGGAGGCCAATTTTGCAATTGACCTCCGTTCCGCTTCCAAAGGACCGTAATCCCATCTTAGCGCCAAGCTACTGTTATTCTGACTTTTCCTTCCGTTTCGACAGCATGACCGCCTACTCTGTTGGCTTTCTAGACTTCCGAACGACCTAAGCCGCCATCTTTCTTTTCTACCTCACCCTGCTCACCGAGGCGAACAGGACTTCTGGGTGTCTTCCCTTCAGTTCCCCGTGGGGTTGAATGCAAGTGGCCTTACGACCAGCCTTTTATCCCTCACTTGGTATGGCCAAATGTATGGCGACAAAGAGATGTCTTCCAAAAATTCAGCGGCCGATTTACGCACACAGATCCAACCGGTAAGTGAACAGTTTATAAACAACTTTTGAACAGAAATGCGTCTGGTGCGTTAGCATTCGAATCGTTCGTGGTCCGGTTGTGGGGCGATGAACGGCCGACCTACTTGAGAAGTTCATTTCTTGATATTTAAATCTTAATAAAGGAGTATAATGTGACCAAATTGAGCCCATTTTTTTTGTTTGTTTGCCACGTTTTTCATCAAACCCGAACCATGAATAAAAATCTATTGATACTTTCTTGGCTTGTGCTGTCCTTTTCAATGACCACAATGGCGCAAACCATCGTTGACCAGCCATTTTCTAAAGGAGACGCCATCCAAAAGGTCGATATACAGAAAAATGGGGGTTCAGCCGCTGCAGGACAGGCGATCCCTAATCCTGAATTCGGTGAAAAGTGTCTTCAAAAATTGAGGACAGAGACGCTGAAGGAAACGAACGAAGAATACCGTATCGGGGTTGAGGCTGCGAAGGAAATGACCAAGAGGATCATTGCTGAATTTGAATCTGGCGAACGGGCAGCACCTCCTATTTATACTATTCCTGTGGTTTTTCACGTGATTCATAAAGGTGAGGCCGTGGGGTCAGGAACCAACCTTTCAACTGCTCAACTGACCAGCGCTATTGATGCGCTGAATAGGGATTATAGAAGAACAAGCGCAAATGGAGGAATTGCTCAAGGAGCTGGGCCTGACACGGAAATTCAATTCTGTTTGGCCCAGGTGAATCCGAGTGGTGCCGCCCATTCGGGCATCAATCGAGTTAGTGGTACCGGTGTAAGCGGATACTCTTCGAACGGGATCACCGGCAGCAACGAATCTGCGGTGAAAGCGCTGAGCCGATGGGACAACCGATATTACCTCAACATATGGGTGGTAAGCGAAATTGAAGGTAATGGGGCCGATCTTTCGAATCCATCAAACTGGTCAGGGGGAACATTGGGCTATGCCTACCTGCCGACCAGCCCGGTAACTTCCAACGCGAATCTTGACGGGATCGTAGCGGTCAATCTATGTGTTGGGAACGACCCGAACCAAACGCTAGGCTACCGACTTTGGCCATGGGGAGGACTTCGCAATAGGACCTTGACACATGAGGTTGGGCACTTTTTGGGATTGAATCATACATTTGAAGGGGAGAGTTGTTCTGAATCGAATTGCAACACGCAAGGAGATGACATCTGCGATACACCGCCAACAACTTCAGGCTCGACATGCAATTCTCCAGCCTGCCCCAATACGCAGATAGCCAACTACATGGATTACACGGAGGAAACCTGCCAGAACCGATTCACAACTGGTCAGTCGACCGTAATGAGAGGTGTTCTTACCGGTGCAAGAACAGCTTTGGTAAATACGAGCAACTGTGGAGTTTCAACGGCTTTTGATGCCAATATTTCTGCCATTGGCACTCCATCTGGCACTTTGTGTCAGACGACCTTCACTCCGGTCGTTACACTGACCAATAGTGGTTCCACCACACTCACCTCAGTTCAGATCCAATATTTCATCGATGCAAATTCGGCATCAACATACAACTGGACCGGCAGCTTGGCTTCAAATGCTTCGGCCTCTGTAACGCTTGGTTCCCTTAGCACAACTACCGGCCCCCACACCTTTACCGCAAGAACGGTTTCTGGAACGCTGAACGGATCGAACACCGATCAGGTGACCAGCAATGATCAATTGGTTTCAAATTTCACGGTTGCAGCAAGTGGAAGTTCTGTGACATTGAACCTTGCGTTGGATTGTTTCGGTGAAGAGATCACTTGGGAAATTAGAAATTCAAGCAATCAGCTGATGAGTTCGGGCGGACCGTATGTGAACAATGCGGCAGGTCAGCAAGTGACCCAAACCCTTTGTCTTGCAAATGGTTGCTATGACTTCATCATAAACGATTCTTATGGTGACGGACTTTACGGTTCGTTTTGGCAGAACTGCACCATCAATGGTACTTACTCCATAACTGACGGTTCATCCACTCTGGTGACCATGACCGCTGTGAACGGTGACTTCGATTTTCAGGCTACCCACAACTTCTGCGTAGGCGGTGGAGGAACAACGGTGGTTTGCGATGATCTTATGACATTCGATGGCGCAGGTTTCACGGTAAACAACACAGACTTCCCCAATTTTGATGTTCAAGTTCTGGATGTAGATCAACAGGCAGTGAACAGTGGATTGGCTGCCAATGGAATTACCTCAAATTGGATGGTTTTCTATGAAGTAGTAGCCCCTCAGGACACCAATTTTTTCACCTCGGTCACGTCCTATTTTGCCAATACGGCAGCTGTGTCGAACGACTGGCTCACTTTTGGTCCTATCACCATGACTTCTGAAGGCGGGGAGATCAGATGGAAGCACGAATATAGTGATAACGCTTTCAGAGATGGGTATGAAGTACGATTGGGTACTACTGGAACGGCCGTCAGCAATTTTAACTCATCAACCGTTCTCTATTCGGTTGACGATAATGACCCCCTTACAGATGGTGATGTTAACTGGACGCAACAAACGGTTGCCCTGTCTTCGACCTATGCCGGTCAGCAGCTCTATTTTGCTTTTCATCACAATGCTCAAGACATGTATTTCCTTTACCTGGACGACATTGTAGTAGAGGGCTGTAGTTCGGTAACGGTTGCCATTGATGAGAATGAAAGCTTTGAT
>CAMCFW010000277.1 GCA_945874195.1 Chryseobacterium gleum | reverse complement strand
CGATCGGACCCGGTTGATCCTCCATATCACCATTTCCTGCTTCACCTTGATATTCGCCTTTTGTTACCTGAATGATCGCATCGGAAGCGGCCGCCAAACCACCGGCAAAATCGCCATTGCGGAAGTTGGGCTTCATCTCATTTTCGATGATTCGCTTGCACATCGCATCGGTCAGGGTTGCTTCGAGTCCGTAACCTGTGGCGATCCACATCTTGCGGTCTTCAATGCTTACAAGTATCAGTGCACCGTTGTCCTTACCGCTCCTACCCACACCCCAGGCTTCGCCCAGCCCGAACGCGTAATCGCTTATTTCATAACCGTCCAACGCTCTAATGATAACAATGGCGATCTGAACAGAAGATTCGCGGTCGTAGGCCACCAATTTCGATTCCAACGCCTGAATATCTTCAGCCGACAGCGTGTTTGAAAAGTCGTTGACAAGGCGACTTGACCTAGCGGGAAAATCCTGCGAAAAGACAGAGCCTGAAATGGAAATGAGAAGGATGAAAAGTAGCTTTCTCATTTGATGATGATCTCGTCTGAAAGTTCGTTCTCGTCCCCACGTTCAAATGGAAAATGAGTGGAAAGGGCTTGGCCAGCCATCGAAATTCCCTTTTCAAGTCCTTCGGCAAACTTTCCATCCTTGAAAAAGACCAACATTTCGAGTTTGATGTGATCCCAGAAATCGTCTGCCACCTTGGCGTTGATGCCTGCATCGCCCAAAATGGCGAATTTGTGGTCGTGCAATGCCAAATAAAACAGCACACCGTTCCGTAATTCGGTTCGATGCATGTTCAGCTTTTCGAAGAGAAAGGCCGCATGGTCGAGCACGTCTTCTTTACATCGATCTTCAACATAAAGGCGAATTTCACCCGAAGTGGCCTTTTCCGCTTCCTTTATGGCCTTGTCGAGTTCGGCCAACCGTTGATCCGTGAAGTAATCGGTGGCCTTCAAATCAGAATTCCACTTTCGGTGCCTTTTCTGCACCTTGATCGGCCTCGAAATATTCCTTCTTTTCGAAGTCGAACATACCAGCGATCATGTTGTTCGGAAACTTTCGGATGTAGGTATTGTAATCTTGCGCCACCTCGTTGAATTTCTTTCGCTCAACGGTGATCCGGTTCTCGGAACCTTCCAACTGCGACTGCAGTTCCAAGAAATTCTGATTCGCTTTCAATTCAGGATAACGCTCAACCACGACCATCAACTTGCTGAGCGCTGACGAAAGCCCGTCCTGCGCGGCCTGAAATTGCTGAATGCTGCTTGCATCAAGTTTCGATGGGTCGACCGTTACGCTTGTGGCCTTTGCGCGAGCTTCGATGACAGCGGTAAGCGTCTCCTGCTCAAAATCTGCATAACCTTTTACGGTTGCCACCAGGTTTGGAATAAGATCGGCCCTACGCTGATACACATTTTCCACTTGCGCCCATTGCGCGGTCACGGCTTCTTCTTTGGAAACCATTGAATTATACTGACAGCTTTGGAGGCTCATCGAACCTGCGATCATTAGAAGGAATAGTAGTTTTTTCATTTCGTTAAGAGGTTTTGCCAAAAGTAACACGTGCAGCAAAGAATATTCAGAAAAACGCAGTGATCTTTAACACTTTTTGTGTGTCTGGGGCCACTTTATATCGGTCATCGAGGCGCATTCCGACAACCCAAACCACTTCATTTAGGTAGGTCAGCAACCACGTATTCTCCTTTTCTAAGATTGAAAGTTTTTCATCGATAAAGAAGTTGCTCAACTTTTTCCAGCCCTTCATTCCAAGTGGTTTGAATCGGTCCCCTTCCTTCCATTTTCTGAGTTCCAATTTCGAGACGTCTACTTTTGCGGCATCCATCAATGCGACATTCGATGGCGTGCTCAGCGTTGAAAGCGACATTCTATCAGTCAATTCATATTGAAAAACCGGCACAAGTTCGGCCCGGTCCAACTCCGTGATCAACAAAAGATCACGGTCTTTAACTACCCGATGCGTTTGAGAACAAACCTCGGCACCCGAACTGGAATTCAGAACCTCCAAAACCTCAAAAACCTGATCGGATGAGAATCCTTTCGTTTTCAAGGCCTCTTTTAGAATGCTGAACGGTGCGTTTGATTCCTGAATTTTCTGGATGGAAAGATTCGATTCTGTGCCGAGTTCGGCAAGCCGTCCTTCAATCCAACGCTCATAATTCGCAAGTTCGTTTTCAACCCTTTCTGCGAATAGTTTCAGTTTTTGAAATGCCTCAGGATCGGCCTTTATCAGCATCGGCAACAAGCGCAAACGGACCCAATTACGTTGATAATGTGTTTCTGAATTGGATGCATCTTCCCGAAAAGGAATCCTGTGTTGAACGGCATATTCTCGGATCTTTGCTTTCGTGTATCCGATCAAGGGCCGCAAGTATCGGTCGCGCTGCGATGGCATTCCTTGCAGGCCTCGGAAACCTGTTCCCCGCAATAGGTTAATGAGGAGTGATTCGACCCGGTCATCGGCATGATGCGCAAGTAAGGTTGCCGCGTATCCATAGCGATCCATCAGGTCTTCGAAAAAAGCATAGCGTTCATCCCGCGCGACCATTTGGATGGAACGATCGGAACAATTTGCCAGTGTCTTTGTCTCAATTTTAGTGGAGTGAAACTTAATAGTACGTTCATTGCACCAGAGCCTTACTGCTATTTCATCTTCATCCGAAGCCTCTCCACGAAGCTGAAAATTGCAATGCGCAACCGCAAACTCACGGCCCGAATCGAACATCAGAGAAGCCAGTACCATCGAATCGACCCCACCGCTAACGGCCACCAGCACCGGTTGCCCTTCCGGAAGCCCGAACCGAAGCAAGGATGAGAGGAACTCACTTGGCATGGTCAAGCAAAACTTTTCGCATGGCCTCCGCCTTCAACATGCATTCGTCATATTCCTTTTCAGGATCTGAATTGATGGTGATGGCGCTTCCGGTCGGAAACGTGACCACCTGCTTCTCTTCGTTGTACAGAATGCTTCGAATCCCCACATTGAAATCAAAATCAAGATCAGGAGTGAAATAACCTACAGCCCCTGAGTAAAGTCCGCGGGAAAACCCCTCATACCTGTCTATCAACTCCATTGCGCGGATCTTCGGTGCTCCGGTCATCGAACCCATTGGAAACGCATTGAGCAGGGCATCAAGCGGATGAACATCCGGTCGCAGCTCGGCCGAAACGGTTGAGATCATGGTGTTCACGTGTTCAAATTCGTAAACCCCGCACAGTTCATCTACCCTGACCGACCCCTTTTTAGCGCTTCGCGAAAGGTCGTTCCGAACAAGATCTGTGATCATCACATTTTCAGCAACCTCCTTGGGGTCACTCCTTAATAGGGCCATTTGTGGTTCATTATCCTTCATCCTCCGATTGGTTCCCTTCATGGGTTGAGAGAATAATCGTGTCCCACTTTTCATCATGAAACGCTCGGGACTTGCCCCGATAAGAGCTCTGCTTCCGTCTTTTACTAGAACTGAGAACGGTGCGGGTGAAGCCTTTTTGAGCTCCTCAAACAATCTGACAGGTTCAATGATGGTCTGTTCAAAACCGTGTTCAAGGCAAAAATTCATTTCGTAAATGTCGCCTTGCTGAATGTGCTCTTTAATTGAACCTACGGAACTTTCGTATTCTGCCCTGACCGAAAAAGCTAATGGTTGCCCAATTCGCGCCTTGGGCGTTTCCGACCTAACTATCATTTCAAACTCTTCAGAGTGCGCATAGGCGGTCAGTTGGCCTTCGATTTCAATGATCACCATCTTGGGTACGAAGAAATGCAAAAGCGGAAAACCTATTCTATCCAGGTTCTGTGTACTTAATTTTTCCAGTTCATTCTTGAGGTCATAACTGAAATATCCAAGAACGAGGTCCT
>CAMCFW010000276.1 GCA_945874195.1 Chryseobacterium gleum | reverse complement strand
AGACGGTATTATGGAGACAACTTTGCCGATCAGGCTCGAAGTATGGAGAAAACGGCAGATGGCAATCTAGTCATCGCGGGCTTCACCGAAACCACTGTAAACAGCTATCAGGCGTTTGCCATAAAACTTACCATGGACGGTGATACCATTTGGACCAGAAGTTATGGTGGATCCGCATGGGATTTCTGTCATCAGGTTGCCGCTCTTCCCGATAGTGGATTGGCACTATTTGGCCAGACCTATGGTAATAATGCCACCGAAGGAGACTTTCTCCTAATAAGATTGAACAAGCATGGCGATACGCTTTGGACGAGAACCTATGGAGGGCCTGAAATGGAGATAGGAGAATCGATTGCCGTTGCGCCTGACGGAGGATTCTATTTGGCAGGCTCTACAACAAGCTATGGGGCCGGTAAAGTAGATTTCTATGTGGTAAGAACAGATGCCGTGGGAGATACACTTTGGACAAAGACCTTTGGAGGCCAAGAGGATGATCTTTGCTATGCGGTGGCTGTAACCCTAGATGGAGGTTATGTGGTTGCTGGCGGCACGTACAGCAACACAGCTGGTAAGTCTGACTTCGTTATTTATAAGGATCAGGGTATTATTCAGTGGACGAGATTCAGTGCCTATTTAGGCAACGATTATTGGACGGACATCATTGTTGAACCGATCGGGAATGTCACTGCGGCAGGCTACTTTACCGAGGGAGGAGCAGGTTTGGAAGATATGCGCATCACGCGCTATGGCGCAGACGGCATTTACAATGGAATGGCTGCGGGCCATGGAAGCCAACAGAACGACCGGGCCTATGATGTTAAACTTACCTCAGATGGAGGTTACATAATGGTTGGATTCACAGAAGGATTCATGGAGCGGTTTGATGACGTTTACCTTGTCAAAATGAATAATATAGGGGAAACATCTCTTTCAGAGCTCGGCATTCATGAGATTTTGGTGGATGGAAAAATTTATGATGTGTCCATTGGTCCCAATCCATTTTCAGCGGAAGAACCTTTCATGCTAATTGAGAGTTACGAAATCCTTGATTCAAAACTTGACGACCCTCTGAGCATTAGCATATTCAACGCGATTGGACAATTGGTGGTGGCACAGCCTATTGCATCTGGAAAAACCGGACTGAATACCCAGAATCTGCAAAGCGGAGTGTACTCATATTTGTTGAGCAGCGGAAACCTAGTTCTTTCTACTGGTAGGCTTATCAGGATAAAATGACCTGAGCGGTCAGAAAAGTCCCGTCAATCCTATATAGGCACTTTGAGACGTTCCGACCATCGGTAGAACGTAGCCTTCCAAATTGTTGGTCCCAAGTCGAATGTCAAAAACGTTCGAGAAACGCTTTCTTAATTCAAGACCCAAATTCCAGCTACCGGATCCTCCATAGGCAAATCTGCCATCAATGAAGAACCCTTTACCTAATGGCGATTCTGTGCCTACATATATGTATGGGAAATAAGAAGGGGTGATTCTATAATGAACTCCCGCATATAGTTTCCATTTCTTCTCGTTCAGCATATAATTCCCCTCCAGTCTGAAACTTCCTGGAAGAAGGGTAGAATAGGATTTTGCTGTCCGTTCTGTTGTCAAACCACTCAAAATGGTGTCAATATCAACCGATGAGAAGGCTGGCCCACCGGCAGCAAACAAATCGACCTCAACTCCTTCAAACACGAATGCCGAATCCAGTCCGGTGATGTTGATGTCCTTAGACCAATTGATCAGGCCGATGTCCTCCATTTGAAACATCACCCCAAACTTTTCGGCCTGATAATCCAGATGTAACGATCCGCTGAAACCCAACCCATTGGCATCGAAATATTGAATACTGCCCATAGAACTTGAACGGATCTCGCCATGCACTTCGCCTTGCAGATATTCGCCATCCGGATCGGTATAAAGGTCAGCCTGAGATATTTTGATGTTAAGGTTCTGTTTTCCAGTGAGCAACGAAAGTCCAAGGCCGAAATTCCAAGCACCTTTTTCGCGTTTGAAGGTTTTCAGCAAGCCAAGCTCAAACTGACTATAAGAAAGAAGGTTGAATTCAATTGGGGCCAGACTGATTTCCGTTCCTGCATATTGCGCATTGCCGAACGAAGCAAGATCGAACACTTCTTTCGGATATTTTGCATTCAAATGAGAACGATTCGCCACATGAACGAACCATCCGATGCCCTTGGTGCTATCGGGAATGTGTTTCGCAAAAATGCCGTAGTCGAGTTCTGCACTTGCTTTATTCACTTTGCCATGCATTCCACTCACTTTTTCTCGGATCTTCCGATCAAGTTGTTTTCCTTGATAGACCTTCCATAGAAGATCAGAGGTGATCGCATTTGAGCTAACCTGATATCGGCCATACGCTCCAACAGAGTAATCGGTATCCCAACTTGAGTAGATCTGATTTCTAAACTGAGCGCTTGTATTCAGGCTCATTGACAAAAGGACGAGGATTCCGAGATGTTTCAAAGCGTTGATGGGCCGAAATTGAGATTGAAGTTTCCGATCAATTTTACGTCAATTCCATAGTGACCATAGAACTCGATCAAATTGGGTTGTTCGGCCGTATTGAAACGGACTTTCAGATGAACCTTTCTTGTCTGCGGAAGAATGTTTGTGGTCTTGTTCGGAATTGGAATAAGTATCCGCGACTCTAAAGGGGCAATGACCTTCAGATCGGCATCCAAAGCAGGAGCAGCAATGGACGAAGGCACAATCAGTGTGTCCAGTTCCATCGAGTTCTCATCTAACAAAATGAGTTCCATGGTTGCCTCCAACGGCAGTCCGTTCTTGGCGACAAGTGTGAAACTTCCACTGTTCACCGACTCAACAACTCCGGTTTCGGAAAGATTGAAATCGAGCGTATCCACCAAAGTCAGGTTGGTAAGCTTGGTTCTCAATGGTATGTCAATGTCCATGATGGCTTTGAATGGCCTATCGTAGTAGAAGAAGTCGTTTCCGGAAGACACATTACCCAACGGATTGAGGTCAAAATTGAATGTAAAGCCCAATTGGTCGGGCAGGTTTTCAATGAACTGCTTGATGTTTGAGTTACTGTTGTCAAGCACAAAATGTCTTTCAGAAGCAACCACATCTTCTGCATTACCATTCATATCGATGGCTCGGGTCAGCAATAAAGTATTGCTTACGATCTCATGCGAAAGATCCACCGTATTGTTCTGTCTTGAGTTGATTGAGCTGAGTTGATCCAATCTGAACCTGGCATCGGCACCAACACCATTTGAAACATTCAGCGCAATGGTCACCGAATCAAGGAACATTTGGCCTTCGGTGATTCTGTTGAGCACATCGATCTCAGAATTCTCATCTTCAACAGAAGTGGACTGTTGGCCAAAATATCCTGAACCGTATTCCAGTAGAAGGTCTACGAATGAGTATTCTAAGAAGAAGAATGGTTGCAATGCCGGTATCGATACAATCGATCCAGTTGGGGAGGTCTTTATGACGAAACTGGTTACAAGGGTGTTGAAGCTAGATGCATCGACCCCTCTCAGATCCACTTCATATCCACCAAGGTCGAACTCAAATTGCGCGAATGACGTATCGGTGGTGCTGCCGGCAGGCATCGATTCAGCAGCTTCGAACGGAACCCCGAACTGACTTGCCAATGGAATCTGGTATCTGAAATCTATTCCAGTGGCCAAGGTGCTTTTAACTTTGAGTTTCAACTTGCCTTTTCGTAGAACAACTTTTTTTAAGGCAATGTCGCCAAGTTGAAAGCGGGTTTGGTCAACCAAAGGTATTGGCAGCTCAAAACCCGGCTCAACGTTGTTTAGAGGGAGGGGTAGGAAAATAACCTTGGTCAGGGTTGTGTCCGGAATTTTAAGGATTGAATCGAGCGGC
>CAMCFW010000275.1 GCA_945874195.1 Chryseobacterium gleum | reverse complement strand
GTTTGCGTTCGTTCTCATAATTTCGAAACAACTCAATTAAACAGCTTCCGTCTTTTCTACACAACTGAACACCATGAAACATCTTTCCACCTTTATTCTATTCTCACTCTTTAGCTTCGCCTCTTTCGCTCAAGGAACGATCATCTCCTTAAGTGTGTTGCCCGAAAACCCGACCGTGAATGACAACATTGAAGTTCATGCCGAACTGATGTTCTCCAGTTCGGACTGTGCAACGGATAATCAGGCGCACGTTGTAGATGGATTTGATATTAGTGCCTCAGCCCTCCATTGTATTGGCATGCTTACCGCCATTTGCGATGCCACCGATGTGTTTCAGTTGGGACAACTGCCTGAGGGATTGTATACGTTTCACCTCTCGCTCTCTTCTGGTTTTGGCCAGGCAGGCTGCACAGCTGGAATTGTACCTGACGACAACGACCTTTTCACTTTCAACGTTTCTGGAAGTGTGGGAATTGATGAGGCTTTAAAGGAAGATGTGTTGCTTTACCCGACACCGACCCGTGACCTATTGAATTTCAGCCAGGCCCTTAGCGAATCATGTGGAATCTTCAACTCAACGGGACAACAGGTGATGAGCCCACCGAACGGAACCCGACAGGTTGATATTTCAGCGCTCGATGCGGGTGTTTATGTGCTGAAAAGCGAAGGCAGCCGACACAGGATCATCAAGATCTGAGCGTCAATCGTCATCCTTCACCCCGTATTTCAATCTGAAAGTGACGGGATGGTGATCTGAAAAAACCGCTCCGAACGAAGTGACCCAACTGCTAGACGTTGCGGAACTTGAATTGGTGGCGGCCCATTCTGGATAGAAAAGGTCGTAGATGTTAAGAAGTTGAAGGTCGTATTCAAGATCGATGTCGTTGGCCGTAAATTCCGATTGGTAGACCACATGATCATAAGGTTTCTGATTTTCAGTATTTCGGGCTGCAGCAACATTGGTGGAACGGCATTCGTTGTTCAGCGATACCCATCCGACAGGCATCACCTTTTGAAATTCTGAGAGACTCTGAATGTTCATATCGCCCACCACAATGAAATCCTTTTCATTCGCTGATTGCGCACGGGAATATGCTCCTATGGCTTCCAATTCGGACTTCCGCTGCTCTTCCGCGCGCTCGGCAGAGGCCAAATGAACGTTGATCACGCTGAAATCGAGCGTTTTGTCCAATGTGCTGAACTGAAACCTGAAAGGCACCCTGTCGAACACCGGATTGGCCACCAACGGAACCGAAATGAATTTACATCGGCTTGAATCTAGTTTCAGCGATTCTGGGCGATAAAATACTACGAACCATTCGGACTGAGATGACGAGGTCCGGTTCCTCATCTTTCCCGTATCCTCGTACGAAACATGGTGTCGAAAGCCCTTTATGCGCATCAGATCAAAAAAAGCGGCCGACTCCTCATCGCCACCATAGGCCACACCATCGGGATAAACACCCGCGTATGGAGGTGCCACCAATTCTTGCACGATGACCAGATCGAACGGGGTCAACAACTCGGTAAGTTTTACATTCTCTTTGGATTTTGATGAACCTAAAAACTTGATGTTGAATGAGCAGGCGCTCAGGTATTTTGGTTCCTTTCCCGCCCACCAATCTGGATCGGACGTGCTGGTTTTCAGCATGTTCTTGAACACGAAGCCTGATTCGCCAGATTCGGCCGAGGCATAAAAAAATCCGAGTGTGTCATTTACAGAAGTCAGCTTCAGCACTGCCCCTTTCTTCACCTTTAAGATGGACGGACCATCTGAATCGGGGGTTGGACGCATGTGTACGGTGCGCATGACCGTGGCGCTCTGCGACATGGCATTCACCAAGAGCAGAAAAAGCATGAAAGTCGTAAGTACCGCTCTTTGGAACATGATGTTTTACCTTAGTTAAAAGCCGTGTCTAATGCTGAATTGATAATGTGCGCAGCCTCAGCAATTTCTTCTTCCGTATGGGCTGCACTCACAAAACCCACTTCGTAGCCCGATGGCCCCATGTAAAGTCCGTTGTTCAAAAGAGCGTGATAGAACGTGCGGTAGATGTTCATGCTTTCTGGATCGATCTCGGCCGAAGTTCTGATGCTTGGTCGGTCTGAGAATGCGATCCAAAAAATGGAACCGATGGAGAACATCTTTACTTTATAGCCCTTGTCTTCTGCGTGTTCGAGCACGGTCGACACCAATTTCTTGGTCTTCAGGTCTTGTGTAGCGTAAAAATCGGGTTCAACAAGTTGCTGCAATGCGGCCTTGCCTGCCGCCATTGCCACCGGGTTTCCACTTAGCGTTCCTGCCTGATAAACGGGGCCAAGTGGCGCAATGGAGTTCATGATCTTTTCACTGGCGGCAAACGCACCAACTGGCATTCCACCACCGATTATTTTTCCGAAGGTGAAAATGTCTGGGCGGATGTCGTAAAGACCCGCGGCCCCTTCAAAACCAACTCTGAAACCGCTGATCACTTCATCGAAAATGAGCAAAGCCCTTTCGTCAGAACAGATCTCGCGAAGCGCTCTTAAAAATTTTCCATCCTGCAAAAGCAGTCCGTTATTGGCCGGAATGGGTTCGATGATGATGGCTGCGATCTCGTCCTTGAATTGCTCGAACGCATCTTTCACGGCTTCAATATCATTGAGGGCAACTACGATCGTTTCGTCTACAAAACTTTTCGGGACTCCGGCCGAACTTGAGTTTCCGAACGTGACCAGACCCGAACCCGCCTTTACTAGAAGCGAATCGACATGGCCATGATAGCAACCTTCAAACTTGATGATCTTGTTTCTTCCCGTATAACCGCGCGCCAAACGGATGGCACTCATCACAGCTTCAGTTCCCGAACTAACAAACCGGATGCGTTCAATGAATCGGTGATTGTTAAGAATGAGTTCAGCGAGTTCGTTTTCCTGAACGGTGGGCGCACCGAAGGACGTTCCTTCCTTGACCGCAGAAATGATGGCTTCTTCAACTTTTTGATTCGCGTGGCCCAAAATGAGCGGACCCCACGAAGCGCAGAAATCGAGGTATTCGTTGCCGTCCGCATCCCAAACGCGGCTTCCCTTTCCTTTAGTGATGAAACGCGGTGTTCCACCAACGCTTCCAAAAGCCCTTACCGGACTATTCACTCCTCCTGGGAATAGGGTTTTCGCCTTTTCGAAAAGTTGCTCCGATCTTTCTGTGCTCATGAGATTCTAATTGAAGCGGCAAAAGTAAGATTCAAATATCGGCCTAAGATCATAGAAGGCGAAAAGTGGACAGGAAGACCAATCGGAGTAAGCTACGCGGTACAATGAGCGCCTTCAACCGTCCTTACTGTCTATATTCGCGCCTCATTCTGAATCAGATGCTGAGACACAAGGCCGATATCCGCACACTTCTTTACATGGTTGTGACCACGCTCATTTTCGCCTATCAATGGCATGTGGGCTTTGCCGATTTTGGCGTTTGGAATCTGCTTCTTTACATCGTATATCTGCATTTCGCGGTGGCGGTTTCGGTCATGACACACAACCACAATCACCTTCCGGTGTGGCACAACAAGACATTCAACCTGCTCACAGATTGGTGGCTGACAGTGTTCTATGGCATTCCCATTTTCACATGGATTCCGACCCACAACAGCAATCATCATCGCTATACCAACAAGGAAGGCGACAGCACGGCCACCTATCGGAAAACCGAACTGAATAACCTTTTCACGTTCGTGAGCTATCCTGGGATGAGCAGTTACTTTCAGATCACCGAAGGCATCATTCCGTTCATGAAAGAACTGAAGAAAAAGGACAACCAACGCTATTGGCAATACCTCACGCAGTGCTTTGTGCTAGTGGCATGGTGGGTGTTCTGGTTCGCGATCGATTGGCAGAAGGCCATC
>CAMCFW010000274.1 GCA_945874195.1 Chryseobacterium gleum | reverse complement strand
CACCGATATGGCCTCTTGCCCGATGCCCGAAAACCATTTGCTCACCTTGCCCTGACGAAGCAGCACCAACATTCTCTCTTCTATCATTCGGGGCACCAGCAACTGTCTGTAAAGTGAAAGAAGCTGTTGCTCTGATAGATCGCCCTGACTGAATTTCATACTGCTGAATTGAGTGGGCAAATGTAGAAAAAGGCGCTTCTACCGAATGCTTTCATCGGCTGAACTGGCATAGAGAAACAAGCATTCGGTTGTTGGTCTGATGTTATTCACAGATAACTGCTGAAAAGATGCCTGACTTTTATCTACCGAAGAGCCAACGCATTTTTATACATTTGCTGCGTTCAACTAAAAAACTTAAAACAGAACAATGAAAACAAGAATTCTTAAAATTTTCGGTGTAGCTGCAATGGCAACTATCGGTATGGTATCATGTGATACTGATCCATGTAAAGATGTGGATTGTGGCGTGTATGGCGAGTGTGTAGAAGGTGATTGCGTTTGCGATTCCGGATACGAAGGTGCTGCTTGTGCAACTGTACAAAGAGAAAAGTTCATTGCTACTTACAACGTGAATGAGTCTTGTGCATCAGGTAACTTCACGTATTCCATCACTGTAACATCTTCTTCAACTAACATCAGTTCAATCATCATCACCAATTTCGGTGACTATACTGTTAACGTAACAGGAAGCGTTAATTCAAACGGAACCAGCATCACTATTCCTAACCAAACAGTTGGTGGCGGAACTTTCAGTGGATCTGGTCAGATCAACGGAGACATCCTTACAATTACTTACACAGTAACTGCTGGAACTTCTACAGACACTTGCACCATGACCTGCACCAAGCAGTAATCATTGAGTATTGTAAATGCACGAAAGGCGCTCCCAAAAGGGGCGCCTTTTTTTATTTGATCTTACATAAGATAAGACCTGATAAAGCCCGGATTCGATTTTTCAAAGTTCGCTAGTAAAAACTCATTGCCCGTAGCGCAGATTCACGACATATCGGTTACTTTGAACGCGTTAAACCAATCTGCACCGAATGACTGACGAAGTATATCAATTCCTATACAAGCGGGACAAACCGATGCCGATGAAGATCATGGGATTTGTTGCTGCTGTTTTCAGTTTAGGTGGAGTGGCTTACTTTCCCGTATTTGGGGTGGTATTAGCCATTGGGGCTATCGGACTTTTTGCCTATCACAACGGAATTGAAGTGAATTTCAAGCAGCGAACCTACCGAATGATAACCGCATTGGGGTCCAAAGGTTTTGGTTCTTGGGAGCCATTGCCAAGTTTGAAATGTGTGTCCGTTTTCAAAACAGAACTCGTCAGTTCAACTTACGGCCGTTCAAGCGCCAGCATTACGACCAGGCAAACGGTTTTTCAGGTCAATCTGGCCACGGAACAGAACAAGCGCATCCGTTTGTATGAAACCGAAGTTGTTGAGGAGGCCTTTTCCTTCGCAAAGGAGGTTTCCCTTAAACTTGACCTAAAAATCTGGGACGCCACGGAGAAAGAAGGAAAGTGGATGAGTTGACAGATCGGAGGACATCCTGTCTCTAAATCCGATAGAAAAAAACCCGCCCGGAATTTCTCCGAGGCGAGTTTTCAATTTCCCTCAGGGAATCAGACCGTTTTCCCCTCGGTCCTATTTCGGAACACAATCTTCTTATCAAAACAATAGGGCACAACCACCCCGTGCATGCTCATCTTGCTTGCAAGAATCAGTATGGAGAGCCCCTCGTCCGTTTAATCGTTACTTCACTCTTCTCCGAAGGTGACCGTTTCGTTGGGCCCTGCTCCCATCTTGGGAATCAGAATGGTGGAACATGCGTTGTTCGTAAGGCGGATGATCCACACGTGGGTCAAGTAGGTGGGGACATCCACAGAGTCTCCATCGGCTAGGTCGAAGTAGCTCACCTCCGACCCATCGTAGTTGATCCAATTGATATGCAGTTCGCGTTTCGAATTGTTGACGAAAGTAACATTGACGGGGTCTAACGCGGACACGGACTGCACTCCTGGAAACTGATCGCAGGCCAGTTCATCAAAGGCATTGGCGTTGTAGAAGGCCTTGACCGTGAGCAGGTCGGTTATCTTGTCGCAGCCAGCAATGGTCAGCATAACGCACATTAAGGGAATCAATGATTTTCTCATGGGTTCAGTTTTAGGTTTCGGACTGGTAAAGAAGCTGAATGCCGAGTGTTCAGAAAAACGTAGATCTACGTATTTCACAACAATTAACGCGTCCTTAATCGTCTTGCCTAAAAATAAGAAGCTTGTATAAAAAACCCGCCCGGAATTTCTCCGAGGCGGGTTTTCAATTTCTCTTCGTAGGTCAGACCTTCTCGTCCTCCGTCTTATTCCTAAACACGATCTTCTTGTCGAAGCAATCGAGCACGATGGTGCCGTCTTTGCTCACTTTTCCGGCAAGGATCTGTTTCGAAAGTTCATTCAGCACTTCGCGCTGGATGACGCGCTTCAGCGGCCGTGCTCCGAACTGCGGGTCGTAGCCCAATTGCGACAGCCAATCCACACATTCATCAGTGTAGGAGAATTGCAGGCCGTTCTTTTCCAATTGCTTGGCGAGCAGGTTCAGTTGCAGGCGTGTGATCGAACTCACATCTTCCCTCGAAAGCGGGGTGAACATAATGATGTCATCGATGCGGTTCAGGAATTCAGGACGCAGCGTCTTCTTCAGTAGTTCGAACAGTTCGCTCTTGGTGCTGCTCAGCACTTCATCGCGGTTGAATTCGTTGATGTCCTCCATCTTCTCCTGAATGAGGTGCGAACCGAGGTTTGACGTCATGATGATGATGGTGTTCTTGAAGTTCACCACACGGCCCTTGTTGTCGGTCAGGCGGCCATCGTCCAACACCTGCAAGAGGATATTGAACACATCGGGGTGCGCCTTTTCGATCTCATCCAACAGCACAATGCTGTAGGGTTTTCTGCGCACGGCTTCGGTCAGTTGTCCGCCTTCATCATAACCCACATATCCCGGAGGCGCGCCTACCAGTCGGCTCACCGAATGACGTTCCTGGTATTCGCTCATGTCGATGCGCGTCATGGCGTTCTCGTTATTGAAGAGGTAATCGGCCAGCGCCTTGGCAAGTTCGGTCTTACCCACACCCGTTGTTCCGAGGAAGATGAACGAACCGATGGGCCGTTTCTCGTCCTGCAATCCTGCGCGGCTTCTGCGCACCGCATCCGAAATGGCCGAAATAGCTTCCTCCTGCCCTACCACACGTTTGTGGAGTTCGTCTTCCAATCGAAGGAGTTTCTCTCGATCGCTTTCGAGCATTTTATTTATTGGAATTCCCGTCCAGCGCGATACCACGCCAGCAATATCTTCCGAATCCACTTCCTCTTTGATCATGGGCGAATTGGATTGAAGCTCGGCCAGTTGGCGCTTGCTATCCTCCAGTTTGGCCTCAGCCTCTTTGATGCGACCGTAGCGCAACTCGGCCACTTTGCCGAAATCGCCTGCACGTTCGGCCTGCTCTGCCTGAAACTTGAAGGTCTCGATGCTCTCTTTCGCCTGCTGAATGCCTTCGACAATGTTCTTCTCGTTCTGCCACTTGGCCTTCAACTGATCGCGTTCGGCACCCATTTCGGCCAATTGCGAAGCGAGTTTGTCCAACTTCGGTTGATCCTTTTCGCGCTTGATGGCCTCGCGCTCAATTTCCAACTGACGGATCTTGCGTTCAATTTCGTCCAGTTCCTGAGGCGATGAATTGATTTCGATGCGGAGTTTGGAAGCAGCCTCATCGATCAGGTCAATGGCCTTGTCGGGTAGGAAACGATCGTTGATGTAGCGTTGCGAAAGCTCCACCGCGCTGATGATCGCCTCATCCTTGATACGCACCTTGTGATGTGTTTCGTACTTC
>CAMCFW010000273.1 GCA_945874195.1 Chryseobacterium gleum | reverse complement strand
ATTATATCGAAAGCTATTATAACACCCACAGAAGGCACTCAGCTCTTCAAAACATGACTTTAACCGAATTTAATAACTACCTAAACCAATCAAAAATTGCCGCTTAGTGTGCCTTAACTGTTTGTTCAAAATAATGTTGCAAGTCCATTACCTACCTGCCACAACCACCTTCCCTTGCAAGATATGGTCGTTCTGTGACACTACCATGAGGTGATAAATGCCCTCACCGTAAGCACTCAGATCGATCATGTGCTGATTGTCGGTGAAGACAGTGGTGCTTAAATGGCGGCCAATGGCATCCGTAACGTTCAACAGGAACGGACCATTGGAATTGGCCAGATCAAGCAATACGCGGCCATTGCTCGGGTTCGGGCTTAAGAGTAAGTCAGCGGTGGCAAGGTTGCTCACTGCATTCGGATCGCAAGGGCCAGGTGTCATAGTCATCACACCGCCCCATAATGTGGCCACACAGGCGTTCATGTATTCGTTGCCATCACATCCGCACACGGGCTCAAAGAGCGGGGCATCGCAACATAGACTGCCCGGCTGACAGATCAAACTGCTGTCAATACACCCATCGTTGGCATAGACCATGTGGCAGGCAATATCAGAGCATTCCTGACCCTGATCATTCAGTCCCGATACGATGAGGCATACCTGATACCATCCCGGCATGGCAAATTGATGCTCGGGATTGGCCTGTTCCGAAGTAGTTCCATCACCGAAATTCCACATATGCGAAGGTTGAACTACGCTCGATTGGTCTAAGAAAGCGAAATCGGTGGTGGTATTGGAATACTCGAATTCTGCCACACAGCCCGAACATGCCCCTTGGGTCCAATTGGTCACCCCTCCGTAATAATAGGCATCACAGGTGTTGCTATAAGTCACGTTGTCGCAACCGCAAACGGGGTCAAAAATCTCGGGACATCCCATGTTCAGGTCGATCTGTTCGGGATCTACACATCCTTCCTGCGGAAGGATCAGGTTAAGGTCATCAATCCGGAATTCGGTGGGCGCTATGACAATGCCGCAGCCACCGAACACTTTTCCTCCGCGAATGGCGATGCTGCAAGAATCGAACTGGAATGCCTCTTGCGAGATAGGGATGCTGACAGGGGTATAGTCCATGACCGAAACCGTACTCTCCCAATGTCCCTGATCCACCACGATTCCTTGAAACAGGATCTCGACATCCACACTTACCGTATCCAGTTCCTCCGACCCAGGTTCGTTCACGCAGGGAGGAAAGTTCAACTTGTACCAGAATTCAAACTGTGTCGGGTGTGCTGAACCCAACGCGAAGGTGGTGGTTGCAAAGGGTTTGAACATTCCGTTTCCCCAGAAATTGGCACACGACTGACCCGTGTGGGCATCGGCATCCTGCCTCACTATATAGGGTTCCCATGGTGGAAGCGTGAGCGGATAGCTGTTCGTGGTCCAATCAATAAGCGTTGGAGCCTCAGTCCAATACTCCATGCCATTGTTCGGGATCTGCGCTATAGCACCTTCTATTGTAAAAGCCGCCAAAAGACACACGTAAGCGATTCTTTTCATGATGATCTTGATATTAAAACGTTGCCGAAGCTATCCTTTATTAAGACGCCTAACGGTCACTCCAGTTGCCGTGGAATGAAACGTTCATGGCACTCCAAATCCTCACTTGCACGCGTTCAGACCTTTATGAACTGAGCTTCCGTTCAAGCCAACCGTTGTAGTTCACCAGTTCGGCATCTGCGCTTCGCGGTGAGGTGGTTTTCGTAAAGAGCTTGATCCGGTCCTTCATCTCATCGTTCCGAAGAGAAACCCCTTTGAGGAACATATCGGAGATAAGGTCGAGCAACATGCTTTCGCGCACATTCTCCTGATCGAGCAACTGCGCACTGAAGTCCTTTCGGATCTGTTTCATGCGGTATTCCAGAAAATCCGTGTCGCCCAATTCCAATCGGATAAGGACCTCGAGAATGGCGATCCTGAACTTGAGCGGTTCGGCCGTGTCGGCAAAGCGTTCGTGATGATACAGTTGGTTCAAGCGCCTGATCGCTTCGCGCGAATTGCCCATATCGAAATGGAAAATGGCCAGGTTGAGATAGACGAAGACGATGTAGAACGGGGTCTTCTTCAGCTTCTCGTTGTGTTCCAGTTCCTGCAAGATGGAAATGGCCTTTTCCATATCGACCTTCGAATGGTTGATGACCAACGAATTGTAATAGAAGAACAGGAAACGGTCGTAATGAAGCCCCTCGAACTCTTCCATTCCCGATTTCAATTTCTCGGCCCATTGCAGCGATTCTTCGGTGCGGTTGTTTTTGAAAAGCGCATTGACCATGTAGGTGAGCATCTGCAACTTGGTCTGGTGATTGGACCGGTTGAATAGCTTTTCCGATTCGAACTCTGCGTAGGTAACCCGCAAATAGGCTTCCAAGTTGGGGTAATCGTGTTGCTGAAGCAGGATCTGGCTCACCGCCTGATAGATCTTGAACCGCAAGGCCGAACTGCCCTTCAGTTCCTTGCTGTCGCTCAGTTTCTGTACAGTTTCCTGAAGCATGTCAACAACGGGATTGTCCACCGGAGAGAAATTCTGCGTGATCTTCAGTTTATACTTGACCGTGGCAAGAATATCATCGATCTGTCTGATCGACTTCAACCTATGTTCGTTGTCCTGTCGTTTGAGTATGTAAGTTTCGGGGTTAATGCTCAGCATTTCCTGCGACAATCGGATGAACTCGGTGTAGATGAGATCGAGCAGTTCGAGGTTCTCGAGCCCCAAAGCACGCTTCTCGGCCTTGCCCAAGAAATGCTCTGCTAATTGAAACAGGTTGCGCGACATGTAATAGCGCGCCAGGTTGTAGAGGTTAATGGCCTGAGTTATGTCCTCATCTTCAAAATGCTGCACCATCAGGCATTTGCTGAGGTCGGTCTTCAGCCTATTCTTAAGTCTATAATATGCGTTCTTATTTCCGTCCGGATACAGTTTCATACAAACCGTATCTTCATCGAACTTATCTTGCTCCTTGCGGATGGCATCGAACAGTTCGAGGTCTTTTCTGGGTTCATTGCTCGAAATTCGCGAAGAGTAGATCTTGAAGAACCGGATCTCTTCTTTATTCAGACCAAGGACCATGTGATTAAGCGTTTCCATTTTGAGCGCGTAAGAAATCACGAAATTATGAAAGCACATCTACAATCATCGCATTACATTTGAACAAACGATGTTGGACATGAAGCACCTGATCAGAATATTATCGCTCATCACAGGGTTGGCAGCCACCTTTGGGTCCGCGTCTGCACAAACGCCCTATATTCTTCAGATCGATAGCATTGTAGGCCTACCCGATACGATAGTGGATGGTGATGAGATCACCTTTTTCATGACCGTTTCCATGACCAGCCCGCTGTTCTATCAGGGAGATGTGTTTGTTGAACTGGAATACGGAGGTTCACTTCATGCAGTGGATACAAGTATGGCTGTGAACAATTTTCTAGGCCCCAACGTACCGAATACCGTTCAGGCCAGCCATCGGCTATCTACGGACGATGACCTCAATATTGGCGACAATGTGGTGGTGGTGTGGCCTCGCATAGGCGATGGAACAAGTCCGCCACAGGAAGTTTCGAACCCCTACGAGACCATTATAACCATAATTGAACCCAGCGGAATTGACGAGAACACGCCCAAACGAACTCCGATGTTCCATCCCAATCCGGCCAACAACACCATACAGCTGGCCAGCTACCTCATCGGTTCATCGATCACCATCAGCGTGTTCGATATGCAGGGAAGGTCGGTCATATCCAATGTCAATTCGGACAGAATGGATGTTTCCCAGATCCCGGTCGGAGTATATCTTATTCAGATAGACGGCAACGATGGGACACGGCACACTGACCGATTGTTCATTTCGCGCTAAGGCGCGTTCAAAGATG
>CAMCFW010000272.1 GCA_945874195.1 Chryseobacterium gleum | reverse complement strand
CAGTGGGAAGGTCGTTCGCATCGCTGCCGAACGGGTCTTCAATTTCTTCAGCTATCAGCTCCAAGCTGGCCAGCACGTAGAAGATGAACACGACAACGAAAATGGTTGAATATCCAAAATCGCGCACCACGCCAAAAGGAAGACTCATCACATAGATGAAGATGAACTTCTTGATGAATGCGCTATAGGAGTAAGGAATGGGCGTTTTGCGGATACGTTCGCAGGCCCCTACAATATCGGTAAGTGAACGGAACTCATTGTCGAGCGCGATCAATTGCTCGTCCGACATCAGACCATCCTTTTTGAGCAGCAGAAGTTGGTGATACAACTGTTGCGCAATGGCATTAGGAACATGGTTGCGTTCCAAGGTCTTTTCAACATTGAATTGCGGATGCTGCTCCATCTCGAACGGCAGCACCCCATTACGCAGGTGCTCTTTCATGGCCAGCACGTAATTGGTGATCAACACTCGAAAAAGCTGCCGTCTTTCAGGCTGTTCGGTAGGAATGATCTGACTAAGTTTGATGCTGAGATTTCGGGTATTGTTGACCAATGCTCCCCATTGTTTGCGACCTTCCCACCAACGGTCGTAAGCAGTATTCGTCCGGAAAACCAAGAGTAGCGAGAGCACGAAACCGATGAGCGAATGAACCGCAATGGTGCTTGTGTATTCAAGATTCAACAGTTCGATCTCTACATAACAGAAACCAAGTGTGACCACCGAAATGGCTCCCATAGTTGGAAGCAGCTGTCGGAAAGTATCATACTTGTGAAGCTGGAAAATGATACTAAACCAGCTTTTCGGATCGTAACTTACCATTAACTATTTCTTCTTTCGCTTGCGTTTCTCCTTATGCACCGGGGGATTGTCGTAATCGAGTTTTCCTCCCCACTGCCCCATTTGCCGCGTGGTCCAAGACTGTCGTCCACGCACGAAACCACTTGGGCGCGAAACCGAATAGCGCCTCGGACTTGGCAGAATGGAAGCTAGGAGAGCGGCTTGCGAAGTTGACAGATCTGCTGCATCTTTTCTGAAATAGTGTTTCGAGGCGGCCTGGGCCCCATAGATCCCATCGCCCATTTCAATCACGTTGAGGTAAACTTCCATGATGCGCTCCTTGCTCCAAAAAATCTCGATGAGGGCTGTGAAATAAACTTCAAGCCCCTTTCGAACCCACGTTCGGCCTTCCCAAAGAAAAACGTTCTTGGCTGTCTGTTGGCTGATGGTGCTTGCCCCACGGACCTTTTTTCCCTTCTTGTTGTGTTCGATGGCTTTTTCGATGGCCTCCACATCAAAACCATAATGGGTCAGGAACTTCTGATCTTCGGCACATACCACGGCCAGTTGCAATTTGTTGCTGATGTTCTCCAGTGGTTCCCAATCCTTGTATAACAGAACCTCGCGGTCATCCTGAAACTGCTCCACACATCGGGTCAACTGTAGGATGGTGACCGGTATCGGCACAAACCGGTAGATCACTACCATCGCAACGCTGAAAAGGAAAAAGCTGAGAATACTGAAGCCGATGAACCTCAGAAACCGTTTGAACCAATGACGGTTGTTGCCTGATTTTGTCGACTTCGCTTTCTTGGGAATGATCTTTTTGGCCATGTTGGTATACAAAAGCGGGCACCAGAACCAGTCTGACGCCCGCTTCAAAAATAGTTAAACAATTACGCGTTGGCCGCAGCCTCGGCTTTGATCATGTTCAAGGCCGAACCCGCTTTGAACCATTCGATCTGCTGGTCATTATATGTGTGATTCGCTAGAATGATGTCCTTCGAACCATTGTCATGCGCAAACTCCAAAGTCAGCGGTTTGCCCGGTGCGAATGACGTTAGGTCGATGAAATTGATGGTGTCGTTCTCTTGGATCTTGTCGTAATCGGCCTCATTGGCAAAGGTCAGACCCAACATTCCCTGCTTCTTCAGGTTGGTTTCGTGAATACGGGCGAATGATTTCACCAGCACGGCTTGAACGCCCAAAAAGCGTGGTTGCATGGCGGCATGCTCGCGCGATGATCCTTCGCCATAGTTGCTATCGCCAACCACAATTGATGAAACCCCGGCCGCTTTGTAAGCCCTTGCCACTGCAGGTACTTCCCCGAAAGAACCGTCCAATTGGTTCTTCACCTTATTGGTAGCCCCACCGAAAGCATTCACAGCTCCGATCAGGGTATTATTTGCAATGTTGTCCAAGTGACCTCTATAACGCAACCATGGTCCAGCCATAGATATGTGGTCGGTGGTGCATTTTCCTTCAGCCTTGATCAGCAATTTGGCACCGGAGATATTCTTTCCGTCCCATGCGGCAAAGCCCTCAAGCAACTGAAGTCGGTCGCTATCCGGGTTCACTTTTACCTGAACGCTACTTCCGTCCTCAGCAGGAGCAAGGTATCCGGCATCTTCCACCGCAAAACCTTTTGGTGGAAGCTCGTGTCCTGTCGGTTCGGCCAATTTCACCTGCTCGCCTTTGTCGTTGGTGAGCGTGTCAGTGATCGGATTGAAATTCAGGTCCCCAGAAATTGCCAAAGCGGCAACCATTTCAGGCGAAGTGACGAACGCGTGCGTATTCGGATTTCCGTCAGCGCGCTTGCTGAAGTTACGGTTGAACGAGTGGACAATGGTGTTCTTTTCGCCCTTATCAGCTCCCGCACGGTCCCATTGACCGATGCAAGGCCCGCAAGCGTTGGTGAAGATCTTCGCACCCAATTTGTCGAAGGTGGCAATGAAACCGTCACGCTCAATGGTGTAACGCACCTGCTCCGAACCTGGGTTGATACCGAATTCAGCCTTTGGCTTCAGACCTTTGGCCAACGCGTCTTCTGCAATGGAACATGCCCTTGAAATATCCTCATAAGATGAATTGGTGCACGAACCGATCAATCCCCACTCCACTTTTGTAGGCCATCCTGCTTTGGCTGTGGCAGCTTTCATATCGGCAACAGGAGTTGCTAGGTCTGGAGTGAAAGGTCCGTTGATGTAAGGAGAAAGCGTTGAAAGATCGATCTCGATAACTTGGTCGAAGTACTTCGCTGGATCAGCATAAACCTCCGCATCACCTGTCAAATGTTCTCTGATCCCATTGGCAAGATCCGCGACCTCAGCGCGGTCGGTTGCCCGCAGGTAACGTTCCATGCTATCGTCATATCCGAATGTTGAAGTGGTCGCACCGATCTCAGCGCCCATGTTGCAGATGGTTCCCTTTCCAGTACACGACATACTCTTGGCGCCTTCCCCGAAATATTCAACAATGGCACCTGTTCCACCTTTCACGGTAAGAATGCCGGCCACTTTCAGGATCACATCCTTTGGAGCGGTCCAGCCATTGAGTTTTCCGGTCAGTTTCACACCGATCAGTTTTGGGAATTTCAGCTCCCAGGCCATTCCGGCCATCACATCAACCGCATCGGCACCACCAACTCCGATCGCAACCATTCCCAATCCACCTGCATTCACCGTGTGGCTGTCGGTTCCGATCATCATTCCGCCAGGAAATGCGTAGTTCTCCAACACAACTTGGTGAATGATGCCAGCACCCGGCTTCCAGAATCCGATACCATACTTATTCGAAACGCTTTCAAGGAAATTGAATACCTCGGAACTTTTGTTCATTGCGCTTTGAAGGTCAGCGGTTGCACCAACACGCGCCTGGATCAAGTGATCGCAGTGCGTAGTTGATGGTACGGCTACCTTCTTTCTGCCCGCCTGCATGAACTGCAACAAGGCCATTTGGGCAGTTGCATCCTGCATGGCAACACGGTCAGGGGCAAAATCAACGTATGATTTTCCACGCTGATGGGCGACAGTCGCCTCACCGTCCCAAAGGTGTGTGTAAAGGATCTTCTCCGACAGGGTCAACGGCCGGCCCACCACTTTTCGTGCTGCGGCAATGCGCGAAGGATACTGTGCGTACACCTTCTTTATCATATCCAGATCAAAAGCCATCTA
>CAMCFW010000271.1 GCA_945874195.1 Chryseobacterium gleum | reverse complement strand
CCGATACCATTGCCGCACAGGTGATCGAGGAAATGTTGCTCTCAGCACCCGCGGAAATCCGAAGCCAGTTGCAGGACAACCTGCTTTGGGTTCGCGAAGCGCAGAAGAACAAGCTGGTGGTCGGTTCGCAGGCGCGCATCCTCTATGCCGATGCCGAAGGTCGAATCAAGATCGCAGCAGCATTCAACAAGGCCATTCGCGAAGGAAAAATCGGGCCCATTGTTCTTGGCCGCGACCACCACGATGTGTCCGGCACCGATTCGCCCTACCGTGAAACCTCCAACATTTACGATGGTTCGCAGTTCACGGCCGACATGGCGGTCCAGAATTTCGTGGGCGATGCGTTCCGTGGTGCAACCTGGATCAGCCTGCACAATGGCGGTGGCGTGGGTTGGGGCGAAGTGATCAACGGTGGTTTCGGAATGCTATTGGACGGTTCGGAACATGCCGACCGCAGATTGAAGATGATGCTTCATTGGGATGTGAACAACGGAATTTCGCGCAGAAGTTGGGCACGCAATGAGGGTGCTGTTTTCGCCATTAAGCGCGCTATGAAGCAGGAGCCACAGTTGAAAGTGACTTTGCCTAACTTCGTTGACGATGCGCTGCTCAATAATCTGGACATGTAGTCTGCTGCTGATCTCCCACCTGTCGCTTGCGCAGGTTCAAGAGGAGAAGGTTCCGTTCAATCAGCAGACCAGACATGCGGTCGGTGTCGGATTCGCCATCACAGGATTCAATTCCAACTTCACCTACTTCGTTTCGCCTCACTATTCCTTCCGCTACCATCGGCATTGGTTCGGGTTTACCCCATTTTACGGCAGGTTGGATGCGCTCCCGAAACAACACGATATTGGCATTGGGATTGACTACCGATTGTTTCCTTTCAAAAACCTCCGTTCGACTCTGCTCTACTTTCCTATTGGGGCACACTACAACCATAAATGGACCGACCAGAATGAGAAAAGCGCCATGTTCTACAAGGCTGGTTTCGGAGTCGAAACATTAATCGGAAAGCACTTCTCGCTATCATTGGATGCCAATTTTGGCATGGCACAATCCCTCTCTTCGGGGGTTCAACAGGCCGAAACCCCGTCCTTCGGATCATCCACTCCACTAAGCTTTTATTTTCTACCAACCATCCGATTATCCTACGGCCTGTGAGCAACCACATTTCCAAAAAGAAGCATTTCATTCCCATCATTCCCTCGCTGAGGAAATACCTGAAGCAGGAAGGAAGGGAAATGAAGTTGGGGCTGGTCTATTCCGACCTGTTGGAACATCAGTTGGCCACACCGTTGCTCGACAAGAAAGGCCGCGACACGCTATGGGAAACGGTATTCTACGAACCGAAACGAACCAAACAGCTCAAGAAATCGCTCACGTTCATTTATGTGATGCTCAAGAACGAGGGCGATTTCAGTTCGCTCGAACACCTGGACGTGGACCGCATCGACTACTGTTCGTTCGGGAATTCGAACCCTTTCCGCATCCGCATCATCAACAAGTTCAACGACAACTACGATTATTTCTACATCAAAACGGCCGATGCATCGCGTGTTTACGGCCTGGAACTGGAGCATTTGCTTTCGCCCAACCGCATAAGCTACTATGTGGATGGCGACACGCTGATCGAAGAGCACATTGCGGGCATTCCGGGCGATATGTTCATCAGCACCATGATGCGCACACCGCAGACCAATAAGGTGCGATTGGCCAAGGAATTCGTCAAGTTCAACGAACGGTGCTTCATCCGTCTGCTGGGCGACATGCGCAGCTACAACTACGTGATGGACATCACACCCGATTTTGACGATGTGCAGTACCGCATCCGCGCCATCGATTTTGACCAGCAGTGCTACGAAGGCCGCAAAAACCTCTATCTGCCGCAGTTCTTCAAAGAGAATTTCCCGTTGGTGGAACTCGGCATGGAACTGATCAACGAAAAGACCGTGCAGCAGTATCAGGCCGAGGAACGCTCGCTCATTGCCCGAAGATTGATCGCTTCGCGCTACCGCATCAAGGATCTGATCGACTGCATGGAGGAGGACAACATTTCAACCCCCGAAAAGGTGAAGCAACTGCGCGAAGACCTAGCGAAACACCACGATAATCGGGCTTTTCTGGAATGCCAGAACATGGGCACCATCCTCAAACTTCACCTGAAGCTATCACTAGGCAGGCACATTCGGAAAGTGAGGAATATTTGATCACAGCGTTATCCACCAGATCAGCTTAAGCACTACCGCCCGGTTCTTTACCGAAAGGGTCTGGTCGTAGTTGTCGGTATAGACCAGATAGAGGTCGGACATTGGTTTGAAACGCCATTGGAACCGTGCGTTGATGTTGAAATTGTCCTGCTGCGTGTTGTATTGGAAGAACGTGGTGAAGAAAACACTCTTGGTGAATGAGAACTCGAATTTGGGGCCAATGAGGTGCAGACTGGCGCGTCTTCCTTGCGGTAGCCAGATCTCGTTCTGATCATAGACCACCGAAAAGATGCCCCACGGTTGCGTTCGGTAATTCACCGTCAGGTTGGAGGTGAGTTTCTCTCCCGAAAAATAGGACCCGAATTCGAGAGAGGCCGATACATTCAGCAATTTACGAGCATCAGACTTATAAAGAGCCCGACCTGTTCTGTACTGGTAAGCGCCTTTGCTTATTGCCATCTGATCTGTGAAGGTGACATCCGTATCGAAGAAAAGGCGGGTAAATAGCTCATTGTAGTTCACCTCTAGATAAGACGTATTGGTGAATTTGACCCTGTATATGAACTGTATCTGACGGTCTGTCTCGCTCCAATTCTCGTCAAAATAGCCATCGTAGTTAGCGCCTGGTGCATGGTAGTTCACTACCTTCCCGTTCTTGGGATAGAAACGATGCTCCACGCTCGGTTCCAACCGCCAGAATGAATGTTTCTCAACCTGCCCCGTTTCGGGATTGAAGCGCGAAAGCCGCGGCACGAATCCCACCTCGGCATTGTAGCCCTTGTTCACATATTCGTGGTTCCAATGCACCGTCAGATTGGCCGAATTGTACATGAGCCACGTGGCATTGGCACCCACAAACGCCTTGTCGTGAGGCGAGAACGAATGATGGTAGAACGCTTTTCCCTGCCATTTTCCGTTGGCGGAATTGAGATCGAAATCGAGCCCGAGCAGACGGTTGTAGCTCGGCCAGTCGGCCGTGAAACGGTCAAATCCCTGCTTGTTCACGAAGATCAACCCGATGTTCGAACGTTTGAACACGCGTCTTTGCACAGCAGCCACCGTGAAATTGGTGGACTGTTGGCCTTGAGGCACACCACCTTCGGTCTGCATGCTCATGAAACCGATCCGCCAGTTCTGATTCACCTTGCCACTAAGCCTGAATCCGCCCAGAATAGGCACTACCGAGCCGTTCTGTAAACCAATCCTTCTGCTGAAGAACGGCCGGATCTGCGAAAATCCGAAGCGCGCAAAGAGGTCGTTATTCTCAATGAAGAACTGCCGCTGCTCAGGAAAGAATAGGCTGAACCGCGACAGGTTGGTGATCTGTCGGTCCACTTCCACCTGCGAGAAATCGGGACGGACCGTAAGGTCGAGATTGAGCGATGAGGTGACCCCGATCTTGGCGTCAAGCCCCAGGTTCCACGGAATTTTTGTTCGGTCTTCCGATTGATAATCGTGGTTGACACCGACAATTCCATACGGAATGAGCGACACGTTGGCACCTGCTTTTTTTGGTGGCACGTCCCAAATGAGCTTTCCGGTGTAGGCCAGATTGGACACGTTCTGGCCGCGTTGCACCCAACTCCACGAACTGCTTTCGTTGCGCTTCAGGTCGTTGCGGGCGAAGTTGATTCCCCATTCCGTCACGTTACTCTTGTAGCGGATGGATTTGAACGGAATGGCCATTTCGACCACCCACTTTCCATCGCCTTGCAACACCTTGCTGAACCAACGGTTGTCCCAAGCGGT
>CAMCFW010000270.1 GCA_945874195.1 Chryseobacterium gleum | reverse complement strand
TGCTGATCATTGCCGCTGCTATGATAAAGGAGGGCGCCAACATGGGCAGTTACTTTCAGGTGGTTGGACCTGTGGCCCTTATCATTAACCTGGCGGCCATGTCCATCGGCTATTTGGTCACCCTGGCATTGACAGGCAACAAGCAGCAGGCCATTACCGTAGGTATTGAGGTGGGTGTGGTGAACGGAACGCTCGGAATTGCCATTGCCGCTGGCATCTTAGGCAGTTCAGTAATGACCATTCCCTCGGCCATTTACAGCATCATCATGTTCCCTTCGGTCATGTTGCTTATTTGGTTGGGGGTGAAACAAAAGGTTGCGTGATGGAACAGGTTGATCGGTGCGAATGGTCCTGAATTCAGATCAATGTCTTCGAGCCATTCACGAAATACATTCCCATTTTCCCTTTTCCTTTCGCTTCTACCTCGCCCCGAAAAGTGCAATCAAAATCGTCTTGCACCAATTCGTAAGTTGCTTCGCTGAGGTTTACTCTACCAACTTCGCCAGACGATTCCATTCTGCTTGCAGTGTTCACCGTATCGCCCCAAATATCGTATTGGAATTTCTTGATGCCTACAATGCCGGCCACCACAGGACCAGTGTGAATTCCAATGCGGATCTCGAAGAACGGAAGGCCAGCAGCCTGCTTGCGTGCTTTGCCCTCGGCCACGAATGCGGCCATTTCTAAAGCGGCCCTCACCGTGTCCCTAGCGTGGGTGCTGCTCGGAGTGGGCAATCCTCCTGCGGCCATGTAAGCATCGCCAATTGTCTTGATCTTCTCTATGCCATGCTTCTCGCAGATGCGATCGAAGGCTGAAAAGCATTCGTGAAGGTCCTTTACCAGATCCTCTGGACTTAGCTATCAGAAAGTGTTCTTCAGTAAGTCGTTGATAGAAGCGCGGCTGAAGATCGCTAGCGGAATTGCAGTTCTACCTGGCAGCAACGGTAGCCAATCGACCATGATGATAGCGGCATCAAACCTAGTGAACGGTCAATTGAAAGAGGTGGAATCGGAATACTTTAAGAGTCTATTGCCCTGCCCAACCGATTGCGGAGACACGGCTAATTACCTCGTCTCGCCCAACTAACCACTGCAAGTTCAGGCCAAAAATTTCTGAAGCGCAACCATTTCCTTCTTCCGTATTCCAAAGCTTTATCACTGATCGGGGTAAAGTCAATTAAAACGGCTATTCGCTTCATGAAAATGAAAAATGATGTGCCTTGAATCCATGATGATTGATGCTTCAAGGAATGCTTGACACGTGTGCATCCATGGTTGGATGTCAGCTTACGAAATACATTTTCACTCTCCCTTTACCTTTCACCTCGATCTCGCCACGGTATTCGCAAGGAATCGATTCGTTGATCAGTTCGAAGGTGGATTCCGAAATATTGACCCTTCCCACTTCGCCATTGGTTTCCATGCGGTTGGCGGTGTTCACGGTATCGCCCCAAATGTCGTACTGGAACTTCTTGATCCCAACGATCCCAGCTACGACCGGCCCAGAATGCACCCCGATCCTGACCTCAAAGAAGGGTTCGTTCCTTGCCTGCTTTGAAATGGCCAGTTCGGCCATGAACTGTTGAATCTCTTTGGCGGCACGGACAACATCGATGGCGTGGGTATCGTTCGGGGTCGGAAGTCCTCCAGCAGCCATGTAGGCATCTCCTATGGTCTTGATCTTCTCCACCCCATACTTCTCCATGATCCTGTCGAATTCAGAAAAGCAGGTATTGATCTCGGCCACGAGGTCCTGTGGGGAAAGTTGCTCCGAAATCTCGGTGAATGCCTTAAAATCGGTGAACAGCACGGTAACCTGATCAAAATGACGCGCTCTGGATTTTCCCTTGCGTTTCAGTTCCTGAGCCGTTTCGTAGGGCAGAATGTTCAACAACAATTCGTCCGATCGCTTCTTTCCTCTATAAATGACAACTGCCATCAACAACAATATGACCAGCCCCACCAGTGCGATACCGAGGCCTATCCGCTGATTCCGCAGATCGTCCTGTTGCTTGGCGATCTTCATTTCCTGAACTTCCTTTTCAACCGTGAAGGCAACACTGTCGGCAATAGACCTGCGTTCGTAGGCAAACTTGAACTGTTGCCGGATCAACTGGCGGGTGCTCGATTCATTGGCCAGACTGTCGGAAATGCTCCTATGCAATTTCAGATTGATAAAGGCATCCTGATACTTGCCTAAGTTGGCATAGGCCACGTAAAGCAGCTCGGTTGACCTTTGGGCAAATTGCATGTGGCGAGTTTCCATTGCCAACGAGAGCGCCTGTTTCGCCCTATCGACACACGTCTGAGGGTTCCCATCAATACTGGATATGAATGCCAAGTAATTGAGTGTAGCTATCTGACCCGCAACATCACCTGTTTCCTCCTGTATCGTCAAGCATTGTAAGAGGCTTTTTTCGGCTGATCTTGGTTCGCGCTTCGAGAGATACACTCCACCAATGCTGCCCAACAGGCCACTGACCGCAGTTGAATTGTTCAACGAATCTTCGATCAACATGGCCTTTGAAAAAAGGGCCAATGCCGAATCGGGTTGATTGGTTGTGACAAGCACATCTCCCAATCCCTTATAGGCGTCTGCCATACCGCTCAGATCATCCTCCTTTTCAAACAGGTTCAAGGCGGTCAACATGTGCTTGCCTGCCATGTTCGGGTCAAACATGACCATCGTTGTTCCAATAGTGACCAATGCCCGTGCCCGCTGTTTAAGACTTTTCAGTTTTCCTGCATGCTTGGCGCTTTCTGCAAAGTTCTCCTTGGCAAGTTCAATCTCTTTCTGCTGAAGGTAAATGCCACCCAATTGCATGTAGCAATCGGCCATTCCGTTGTGGTCACCGATCTCGTCATAAACCCTGATGCCGTTCATCAACTGCTCGGTGGCACCGATCCGGTCATCCTGTTTTATCAATATCCGAGCCTTGTCCCTGAGCGCACGTGCGTGAAATTTGGCATAGCCTCTTGAAGTAGCCAACTGCAATTGACTTTGCGCAAAGTGCAAGGCGCTGTCTGGCATTGTTTCAACATAGACCTCTGACGCAAGCCGATGCATGGCGTTCATCCGAATGGTGTCGTTCAGGCTTGCATCCTTCGCTGTGCTCCTCAGCAACGCCTTGTCAGGTGTCTGAGCGGTTGCAGCAACCATGAACACCAGAAGGGAACAAATGACAGAAACAGCCAAACGGATCCGCTTCCCCAACATTATTCGCTTTCCATGTTCACGTGCCAATCGACTCACTTGCCGTGGAGTTGTCGCAGTATCTCCTGTGCCGCAGTTGCAATGACCGTTCCTGGTCCGAAAACGAAGGCCACGCCACTATCATACAGGAAATCATAATCCTGATGTGGGATAACGCCTCCGGCAACAACCATGATGTCTTCGCGACCGTAGTTCTTCAGCTCCTGAATGACTGACGGAACGAGCGTCTTGTGACCACCTGCCAGCGAACTCACACCAACGATGTGAACGTCATTTTCCACGGCCTGTTTCGCCACTTCCTTGGGTGTTTGGAACAATGGTCCGATGTCCACATCGAAGCCGATGTCAGCAAATGAAGTGGCGATGATCTTCGCACCACGGTCGTGGCCGTCCTGACCCATTTTGGCAACCAGAATGCGAGGGCGCCTTCCCTCCTGCTCAGCAAATGCATCGGCAGCGGCCTGAGCGGCTATAAAATCTTCGTTCTTTTTCACCTCGCCCGAATATACACCCGAAATGGAACGGGTCACCGCCTTGTAGCGTCCGAACTCCGCTTCCATCGCATCCGAAATTTCGCCCAAGGTGGCGCGCTTTCTTGCCGCTTCCACAGCCAATTCAAGCAGATTGCCTTTACCTGTTTTGGCGCAAGCTGTGATCGCCTTCAAAGCGGCTTCAACCTGCTTCTGGTTCCGTTTTTTCTTCACTTCGGCCAATCGCTTCAACGGTCCTTCGCGCACCGCCACGTTATCCACCTCGCGGATCTC
>CAMCFW010000269.1 GCA_945874195.1 Chryseobacterium gleum | reverse complement strand
TACGCAATCAGCCCAATTGGCAGAATTTCCTTTTGGATCATGGTACTTGGTATGTCCATTTCAGCGAAACAAATGGAAAACCCCACAAGGCATTCGGCAGACCGATAACCGTTGCTGGTGCCAATGGAGTGGAGCGTGCTACCTATTTTATAGAGCACCACCTGGCCGGATTTGGAATTCCAACTGCCGAACTCGAACTGATCACTGAGACAGGGAACAGGCATGCTGCCCACGTTTTCTTCAAACAGCGTCATCAAGGCATGGAGGTGCTCAATTCCAGACTTTCGGTAAGAATTGGCACGGATGGAAAAGTGAATTCGTTTTCTGCCGATGTGTTCAACCACATTGCTTACGAAAGCGCTGTTCTTTCTCCTTCGGATGCGGCCAATGCGGCCATGACAGGGATTGTTGGAACCGTTTTGAATGTGGAGGCCAATTCGGAACTTTTCATTCTGCCAGTGCCTGAATTTGATAGAAAGCGTACCACGTTCAGAGTGGTTTACCAGATGACGGTTTTCACGAAAGACGAAGATCAGATACCAGCCAATTACCTGACCTATGTGGATGCGGTCAATGGTAACGTATTGATGAGAAAGAACATGGTTTCGCATTGCGAAAGCGAGCCTCCCGGTTCAGCTTCAATTGCGGTATCTGACGACCTGAGTCTTACGCAGCCATTCGATCCAGAAACCAATTCTTTGCTGCCCAATATGGAAGTGACCCAAGGTGGCAACACGTTTCATACAGATGCCAATGGAGCGCTGTCGGGTCTCAATACTGGGAACGCCACATTCAGAATGCGTGGACTATGGTCGGCAGTGTTCACGAATGGCAACACGCCCAACTTCACCACCTCTCTTTCGAACGGAACGAATGCCATTGATTGGGGAACCAATGCCAATTCGAGAGAATCATCGGCCTTTTATCACGTCAATATTGTTCACGATTACATGAAGACCAAGTTCCCGGCCTTCACCAACATGGACAATGCGTTGACCACCAATGTGGACGTGGCCGGATCGTGCAATGCTTTTTATGATGGTTCGTCCATCAATTTCTACACGGCAGGGGCGGGCTGCACCTCTTTTGCCCTGATTGGCGATGTGGTCTATCACGAATATGGACATGGCATCAACGACAAGTATTATCAATCTCAAGGGGCTGTCTTCATGAATGGAGCCATGGGCGAAGGCTATGCCGACATTTGGGCGTTGGGTATCACCGCCAGTCCAGTAATGGGCCTAGGCAACAGCACCAGCTTTCCAGACGAATACATCAGACGCTATGACATCAACCCGAAGATCTATCCGCAAGACCTGATAGGCGAGGTGCATGCCGATGGCGAGATCATTGCCGGGGCATGGTGGGACCTCGGACTGAATTTTGGCGACCTGCAGCAGATGATGGACCTTTTCAGCGCGAGTTTCGATGCCACCATCACAGGGTTCGATGGCAACGAAGGCGAAGTGTTTGTTGATATTCTGGTCGAAGCGCTTCTGTTGGACGATTCTCCTGCAAACGGCGGCGACAACGACATTACCAACGGAACGCCCAACGACCTCGACATCATTAACGCTTTCGATGCCCATGGCATCACCCTTTTGTCGAACGCCACCTTGGACCACGACCCGATCGAATCTCACAACGATCAGCCTATTGAGGTGGACGTGACCGTGGAGAACGAATATGCATGGGCCTTGAATGATGCCATTCTTGCCTATCGTCTAAACAGTTCCAGCAGTTGGAGCAGCATCAGTTTGACTAACATAGGTGGCGATGTGTTCTCCGGGACCATTCCGGCCCAGCCTAACGGAACCGTGATCGCCTATTACGTGGCCTTGGAGAACTTGAATGGAACCTTGGCCAATGTTCAACCCATAGCTGCTGATCTGATGGAACCCAATGTTCCTAACTACATTCTCGTAGGCTACCAGCAGAATAGGATAGAGGACTTCGATAATTTTCAAGACAATGGTTGGCAAGAAGGCCTTCCGTCTGACAACAACTCAACCGGAAGTTGGACCATTGATCAGCCCATCGGGTCGTTTTCTGAAGATGGCGTGATGGTGCAGACCGATGCCGACCACACACCCGGTTCTGGAAACATTGCCTGCGCCATAACTGGCAATGCCAGCAACGCATCGGCCGGTTTGGGAGATAGTGATGTGGATGCGGGTCACACCACACTGGTGACTCCGATTTTCGACCTGACCGATCTTGTAAACCCTGCCATTTCTTACTGGAGGTATTACACAAATAGCCCACCAAGTGGGGCCAATCCGGGTGCCGATTGGTGGCAGGTGTTGATCACCGACAATGGTTCTGATTGGGTATTCGTTGAAAACACGAAGGTTTCTGATCCGAGCTTCAGACGGGTGGCTGTGCGCGTGGCCGATTACGTGGATCTTACTGATCAGGTACGCATCAAGTTCATTGCTTCTGATAGCACACGTTTAGGTCAGAACCTGGATGGCGGCAGTTTGGTGGAAGGAGCCCTTGATGATCTTCAACTTTGGGAATTATCTGATCCTGAGGGAGTTGATGAGTCAGAGGTTTCGGAACTGAACCTGTATCCGAATCCAACGCAAGGCATACTCAACCTGAGTTTGAACCTGCGTTCTGCCACCCACGTTAAACTGGAGGTCTTGAACATGCTGGGCGCCACGGTTGTGAACCAAGACCGAGGGCTACTTTCCGCAGGAAAGCATAGCATGGGGCTTGACCTGAGCCAACTTACCGATGGAATTTATCAGCTTCGTCTTTCAACCGATACCGGACAGGTGGTGAAACGAGTTGAATTGATCCGCTAGATCAACTCATTCAAAAAAGGCCGCCTCGAGCGGCCTTTTTTTTTGTCCAAATGCAATGATCTGTCTGAACCTTCGATATTTTGAACAGTTATTTGTATGCTAAGTGTGGCGCGATTGCAAGAAGGATGATGAAAAGGTGGTTGGCGATACTCGGATTGATGGCCTGCTGCAGTGCATTGCGTGGTCAGTCGCAGGGCAATTACACCAGCCAGGGACGTTATGAGCTGAGCAAGGGGCGCTATGCCGCGGCCATCGAACTGCTGAACCGTTCCATCAACCAAAGTTCCTATAATTCAGAAGCCTTTTTTCTTCGGGGAATTGCCAAGTACGAGTTGGAAGATCTGACTGGCGCAGAGAAGGACTTCAGTAAGGCCATTGAACTAAACCCGAAGAATTATGAAGCCTTTCTTTACCGGGGGGTGTGTCGAAGTCAGGTGCTCAATTACAAAGAGGCCTTTACCGATTTCAACCAGGCCATCAGACTGAACGAAGAAGACCATCGAACCTATAGCAACAGGGCCTTGGCCAGTTTGCAGATGGACCGTTTTGTGGATGTGATCGCAGATTGCAACAAGGTTATCGACCTTAAAATGGCAGATGGATACACGTATCTGGTTCGGGGCGAGGCCAAATCGGGACTTGAGATGTATAACGTGGCCATCGAAGACTTTGAGCGTTCGATGAAGTTGGATTCGCTAAGCATGAATCCGGTATTGCACCGCGGAATGGCAAGGGCCAAACTTCAGCAATTTGAGGCCGCGATAGTCGATTTTGAACAGTCCATGAAATTGGACACAAGTTCTTCCCTTCCCGTTTTTCATCGCGGGTCGGCCTATGCCGAAATGGGAAAATACAAGGACGCCATTGCCGATTTCAACGAGGTGCTTCGCCAGTATCCGGACAATGCCATTGTGCTGTTCAACAGGGCCATCACCTATTCAAAAATGAAACAGAACGGTGCTGCCATGCGCGATTACGATCGGGTTGTTCAGCTCAATCCCGGAAACATTCTGGGTTATTACAACCGAGGCAATCTGCGCTTCGATCAGAAAGATCTGCGAGGTGCCATTCAAGACTACAACAAGGCCATCGAACTGTTCCCCGAATTTCTCGATGCCCACGAAATCCGCATTTCGGCCTACATGGGTCTGAAAGACAAGGCCGGATTTGATAAGGCCAGTGTTGAACTTGAAACTATTAAACGGTCGAT
>CAMCFW010000268.1 GCA_945874195.1 Chryseobacterium gleum | reverse complement strand
ATCTGAAACGTTTCAGGTCGTCTTCGTTCACGCCTCTCGTTTCAAATTCAACCAGCGTGGCGCGGATCATTTCCTCCATTTCCACCAGTGTTTTTCCCGGATAAGGAAGAACGGTGAGCTGAAACTGACCTGCCAATTCCTGACAAGGGTGCTGAACCGATGCCTGAATTGCCATTTGACTTTTCTGGAAATTCTTGTAGAACAGCGAGTTCTCGCTTCCGCCCAAAATGTCGGAAAGCACATCCAATGGAGCCTCATCTGCATGGAAATTAGGAACCGTTGCATAAGAGAACTGAAGCAACGGAAAACGGATGTTGTCCTCGTAGGAAATGTATCGGTCTTCTTTCAGAACAACAGGTTTCTGCTTGTCGGCCACCACTTCTGTTCCGCGCGGAATGGTGCCGTAATACTTTTTCACCAGCTTCAGCACTTCGCTGGGGTCCACATCGCCAGCAACGGTAAGTGCCGCGTTGTTCGGGCCATACCATCTTAGAAAGAAACGCTTCAGGTCGTCCACATTGGCGGCATCAAGGTCTTCCAAGTAGCCGATGGTCGGCCAATGGTAGGGGTGCGGTTGCGGATACTGTGCCTGCATCACCTTCTCGCCCACCAGTCCGTAAGGGCGGTTGTCGTAGCTCTGTCCACGTTCGTTCTTCACAGTGGCGCGCTGCACTTCAAATTTTTCCTGCGTCACGGCATCCAAAAGAAAACCCATTCTGTCTGCCTCCAACCATAGGGCACGCTCCAACTGATTGCTGGGCAGCGTTTCGAAGTAGTTCGTTCTGTCCTTGTTGGTGGTTCCGTTCAGGGTTCCTCCCGATTCTGATACGGTCTTGAAATGCTCCTCATCGGCCACGTTGTCCGACCCTTGGAACATCATGTGCTCAAAGAAGTGGGCAAAGCCGCTGCGTCCCGGTTCCTCGCGTGCCGAACCCACGTGGTAGGTCACGTCAACATGCACAATGGGGTCAGAATGATCTTCGTGAATGATCACCTGAAGGCCATTGTCGAGCACATATTTCTCGTAGGGGATGGTCAGGTCAAACTTCGATTTTTCAACCTTTTCAACGAATTTTATTCCCGAAGGAACAACGGTGGCCTTGTTTTGGCCGATGCTGAGAAAAGAGCTTAGCGCAAGGCTGACGATCAGGAAATATCTTACAGATTTCATCTATGATTTTTGGTTAGGAGCGTCAAATATAGAAAACCACCGTAGGGAGGGATGCCACAAGGTGACAATAAGTGTTAAAAGAAAAAGGCCGACTCTTCAGGTCGGCCTTTAACTCATACAGAATGGTGTTTGGACTATTTAAACGCCTTCTTCAGCACCTTGGCGTGAAGGCTCTTCGCCATTTTCTCGAACGATTCGCCAAGACGTTTTTCAAAGGTCATTCCGTCAATAGCCGCTACAATGGCCATTCCTGGAACTCCACTGGCGGCACTTGCTCCTTTGATCATGTCCATGGTCAGTGAAGAACTTACGTTTTCCGTTCCTGTTTCAACAACCTCAATGATGCCACTTAGCCAAGCGTCAGATGCGGATACGCCCATACTGTATCCCGGATCCATGTAGGTCACCTTCACTCGGATGGTGTACTTGGCATTGGTAAGTCCGCGCTTTACAGACGCCCCGGTCCAAAGCTCAGCCATTTTTATCTCAAAACTTGGTTCAAATGCACCTGGTTTGGCGGCTGTCCACTTCTTCTTCCAGTCGTCACCGGTTCCAGCTTCTTTTTCGTTTTTCGCATCAATGATCTTTTGAAGCCATTCTGCCTCAGGAAGCGCTTTCCAATTAGCGAACGGAGACCCACCTCTGACCTGAGCCTGAGAATAATCCCATACCATGTTCACTTCAGTTTGTCCCTTCAATTCAGAGAAGGTTCCTTTTGTGACCTTGATCTTTTGGGCGAAAAGATTGCCCGATACGGCCACCAGGGCGGCCAATGCAACTAGTTTGATTGTTTTCATGATAATTGTTTTTGGTTAATGTTAGGTGCCACAAACGTGGGAGCATTCCGCGGAGTTGAAGTAGGTAAATGATCGTATTCTTGGAAAATCTTTCAACGGGCTGCCATTTGCCTAATTTTGACGCTTTCTCATGAATCAGAACCTCGACCCAAGCAGCGACAAGCAACTGCCCATTGACCGCGAGACCGAGCGCGCCCTACGCCCAGTTGGTTTCAGCGAATTCAGCGGGCAGGACAAGGTGGTGGAGAATCTCAAGATCTTTGTGAAGGCCGCCAAGCAGCGCGATGAGGCCTTGGACCATGTGCTTCTTCACGGCCCTCCTGGACTGGGAAAGACCACCTTGGCCAATATCATTGCCAATGATCTGGGAGTAAGCCTTAAACTGACATCCGGCCCTGTGCTCGACAAACCGGGCGATCTTGCCGGGCTGCTCACCAGCCTCGAACCCAACGATGTGCTGTTCATTGACGAGATCCATCGCCTTAGCCCAGTAGTGGAGGAATATCTCTATTCTGCCATGGAGGATTACCGCATTGACATCATGATTGAGACCGGCCCCAACGCACGATCAGTTCAGATCAACTTGAATCCGTTCACGCTGGTCGGTGCAACCACCCGCTCGGGACTTTTGACCTCTCCGTTGCGCGCACGGTTCGGAATCACTGCTCGACTGGAATATTATGACGCACAGGTGCTAATGGGCATTGTGAAACGCTCGGCCGGAATCCTTCAGGTTCCCATTGAGGACAATGCCGCTCACGAAATTGCGCGAAGGAGCCGCGGAACGCCTCGGATCACCAATGCTTTATTGAGACGGGTCCGCGATTTTGCGCAGATAAAAGGCGATGGCACCATCAACAAGGACATCACCCAATATGCCCTGAACGCGCTGAACGTGGATAAGCACGGATTGGACGAAATGGACAACCGTATTCTGCGCACCATCATCGAAAAGTTCAAAGGCGGACCAGTAGGGCTGACCACCATTGCCACGGCAGTTGGCGAAGAGGCCGGAACCATCGAAGAGGTCTACGAACCCTTCCTCATCATGGAAGGCTACTTGAGCCGCACGCCACGTGGCAGACAGGCCACCGAACGCGCTTACGAGCATCTAGGCAAAGTAAATCCTGGAAAGGCAGGAACATTATTCGAATAAGCTGCTGAAATGCAGCCAACCAACGAACAGCTAATTAAGAATGAAGCCCAGCGCTTGGGCTTTCTTCAATGCGGCATCTCCAGAGCTGGCTTTTTAGAACAAGAAGCTCCGAGACTGGAGCGCTGGCTCAACGCCAACATGCATGGCCAAATGGGCTACATGGCTGATCATTTTGATAAGCGGCTTGACCCACGGAAATTGGTTGACGGAGCGAAGAGTATTATTACTGTCCTTCTCAATTATTATGCATCCGAAACACAGGAAGACCCGACTTCGCCAAAGATCTCGAAGTACGCCTATGGCAACGATTATCACCACGTGATCAAAGGGAAGCTTCGCGAGTTGGTCAGATTTATCAATGAGGAAATTGGTGAGGTAGGAGGTAGGGCGTTCGTTGACAGTGCGCCTGTGATGGATAAGGCATGGGCAGCCAAAGCCGGTCTGGGATGGGTTGGCAAGAACTCGAATCTCATTCATCCGAAGAATGGCTCGTTCTTTTTTATAGGTGAATTGATCCTGGATCTCGAACTCGAACCCGATCTAGCGATCCGCGACCACTGCGGAACCTGCACGGCCTGCATCGATGCCTGCCCAACCGAAGCCATTGTGGCGCCTTATGTGGTCGATGGTTCGAAGTGTATTTCTTATTTCACTATTGAGTTGAAGGATGCAATTCCAACGGAAATGAAAGGCCAGTTTGACGATTGGGCCTTCGGTTGCGATGTGTGTCAGGATGTCTGCCCATGGAACCGCTTCTCCAAGCCGCATTCAGAGCCGCAGTTCAATCCGCATCCCGACATGCTTGGCATGGCTAGACAGGATTGGGAAGAACTGACCGAAGACGTGTTCAAGAAAGTGTTTCAGAAATCAGCCGTCAAGCGGGCGAAGTTTGAAGGACTGAAACGGAATAT
>CAMCFW010000267.1 GCA_945874195.1 Chryseobacterium gleum | reverse complement strand
TTCGGTAGAAGCCAGCGAAGCGCACAATCCACCATTCAGATAATTGGCGGTGAAAGGTCCGCTGTTTCCAGGGTTTGGAAGTGAACTTCCACTCTCGCCTTGAACAAGCACTCCGTCAATGTACCACTGAACCGGATAGTCGTTCGGATTGTTGGTCACTTCCAATGCGTCAGTCGCGCTATTGTATTCAACTACCGGAGGAAGCGGATTGGTGAAGATGGACACCATCTGAGAATCGGATTCTGCCTGGCAGAAATAGATGGTATCGATGATGAGCAATGAATAGTAGGATGTTTCGTCAACCCAAACCGCAATGGAATCGGAAATGAACGAACCCGAATTCAACCACTGATACTGGTATGGACCCGATTGGGCTGAGATAAGGATGGAATCGCCCTGACAGACCTCTGGGGCCGGATCGAAAACAAGCTGAGGCTGAGCAGGAATTGGGAAGACCGATACCGTATCGACCGTGGTGAACACCTGATCGACCACTGTTCCAATGGTGTAGGTTCCGAACACTTCTGCGTTTGAAAAGCTGAATGTTCCTGGGGCCGACACGCTGAAGGCAAGTGCACCGAGGTTATCGTTCTGCGAAACATCATCGTCATCCCAAAAGGTCATCGAGAATAGCAACGAGTTAAGCTCAATGCCAAGGTTGCTCCAACTTGCGGTAAGGTTATTTCCAACCCACGGACTTGTGAAGGTGGTTCCATTGTTCGCGTAATCGAAGAAAAGATCGGGCGAACTTTGACACACTCCTAGAAAACTGATCTCTTCCACATCGCCACACCATCCCGCACCCGAAGCGGTAACAGTGACATCGGTCAACACATAATTGTAAACGGTGGTGGTCAACTCAGGATAGTAATCTCCGGGAGTTGTGTATGATTGAACCGGAGGGCTGGCCAAGGTCGATGTGTTACCATTGTCGAAATCCCAGCTATATGTGGTCGGCTGAAGCGGACCAAAGTTCAGAAGGGCATCAAAATCAACATCGAGCGAACCGCATGCAGATGGCGGATTGAAGCTGTAGCAGCAGTTGCCTCCCGGTGCTGGGTCGATGGTGAGCGGAATGGTGAAACTTGTGGGCTGATTGATGGTTCCGATGGGCGTTCCCACGTTGGCCACCACGTTGATGACGATATTGTAAGTTCCTGGAACGGCAGGAGTTCCGCACATTTTAACGCAACCCCTCTGAGTTAAAGGATCGTTTGTTACGGTGTATGAACAGCCGGGTTGATCGCAGGTGTAGGAAATACCTTGTGGCATTCCGATGACACTTGTTACGACAATGGAATTGAGCGTTACGGCCTGTCCTGAACCTGCATCGACAAAATCGCGAGGCATGAAAAAAGTGGCATTCTCATCGTAATAAACGCCTTGCGTGCCATTTGGCAGCACGGCCGGACACAGGGCCGGTGCTACCGGATTGAGTCCAACTCCACAGGTGGCATCGATGATGCAACCCGGACACTGGGCATTTGAATTATCGGGTCTAAGAACAAGACCTGCAATGGCAATCAACAAAAGAGTAGCTATTCTTTTCATATTCAGGATTTAAGGCGTGCGAATTTAGCTTTTTATCGGGCTTCTTAACCGATCGGCTTGTTTCGAGTGTCTGTATTGTAAGCCCGAAGACAGACGCAGATGTTGGCGAACGCTGCCAAACTAGCGCTGACAAAGCGCTTTGAAGTCGCAATACTCGCACACCGACTTTTGCTCGGTCTGCACGAAGTCCATATCCAGGTCGAACATCTCAGAAAGGATATCACTCAATTCAGAATTGCCGAATTCGAGCATCTCGGCCGGAGTAAGCTTGACCTTATTCTCCTCAACCATCACGGGAAATTCAACCTGATTGGAACGCAGAAAAAAGAGCGTTGGCACAATAGGTTGGTCGGTGCCGTGTTCGGAACTGTACATGAGCGAATAGACCAGCAGTTGAAAGGCATTGTCGGCATTTGGCGACCGCAAGGCATCTTTCGACTTAATGTTGGTGGTCTTATTAGTAAACGAACCCGTCTTGTAATCGATGAGTCGCACGTTGCCGTCCGAAAGGCGGTCGATACGGTCTGCCTTGCCTTTCAATCGGACATTGACCGTTCTGTCGCCCAAATTCAAGGTCAATTGATCGCCCAGCTGGGTTTCGAGGTGAAGAACGGTGGGGATCATGCCTTCTTCGATGGTGGCCTGGTCGTGGTTCAGCACGCGGGCCACATACATTCGGGCCACTTCGAGGGCCAGCAGGTTCTTTCCGAGAATGTGCGTGTCGGCTGTAACCTGCGCTCTGAACTGTTCGAGAAGCACGGTTTCGGCCCGCGTTCTCATTTCTTCGATCATCTCCACGCTCAACGGTCGGTTCAAGTAGGTTCGATAGAGGTGTTCGAGCGTATCGTGAACCACGATGCCGAACTGCGCGCTATCGAGGTCTTCGCTCAGTTTCGGCACTTCCTTTATTCCGACCACATATTTCAAATAGAATTTGAATGGACAGTTACGATACGTATTGAGTGCCGAAGGCGAAAATCCGTAGTCGGCCAGAGCCACCAACCGGTCCATCTCAGTTTGTTGTTTGGCAATGGTGATGGACTTTGAAGCCGGTGATTCGGGCAACACCTGTTCCAGACCATATTCTTGGAAGTGGATGTTCGGACCGGCCTCCAACTTCAATTGCTGAACAAAACGGCTTAGTTCTCCCCCGCCCAAGGCCGATGTGTCCTGATCGTAGATCAAATGCGCTTTCTGCGCCCGTTGCAACAATCGATAGAAATGGTAGGCCGTGACCGAATCGCGTTCGTTCTGACAGGCCAAGCCGAAAGCCCTGCGGATATCGAAGGTGAAAAATGAGTTTGAATGTGCATTTGACGGCAAACTGCCCTCGTTCACACCCAGCACAATGAGCTCCTGAAAATCGAGATTACGTGTTTCGAGCATTCCCATTACCTGCAGACCAGAGATGGGTTCGCCAAGAAAATCAAGTTGCTGCCCATTGATCAATTGCAACCAGAAAACATGAAGGGTTTTGAGCGTTGCGATGGCTCCGAATTCATTCTGCAGTTCGGTGATTCGCCTGAGCGTGCGCTCCAACAAGCGCAGGAACTTGGATTCGATGGCCAGCAGATCCTGGTCGGCACCCGACCTGATGAACTGCATGGCGGCCTGCAACATGGCCAGGAACGAAAAAACCGTATGCGATGACGTTGCAAAGATGATCCTGTCGAAAGCGCTTCTCGAAACGAGTTCGGCAGGCAGAAACGACCGATCGGTCTGGAGGATGGTGGCGCGCTGGTCCGCCCCATTGCTCCTGTTCACCGAAAGGTAGATGCCGTCTGTTTGCACGGCCAACAGGTCTTTGTAATAATACCCGGAGGATGGGTCTGTAACGTTGATGTGAAGCTGAAACAGCTTGTCGATGAAGGTGGCCGACTGCGAATAGCGCAGACCATAGCCCATGGTGATGTTGATTCCCTTGAGTTCGGTCGGAAGCTTGCTCAATAAGGGGAATAGCAGCTTCTCATCGTTGAGCACCACGGCCACTTTCGAAAAATCGGTGGTGGGGTCGTTCAGTTTCTGTTGCAGAATGGTGGCGCAGGCATCCACCTGACCCATGTTGCGCTGTGCGCCAACCACATGTATCTCTTTGGGGTGGTCGGAAAGATGACGGTTCTTCCAACGGAAATCATCATTCAGTTTCAGCCTGCTTTTCCCCTCGCGGTATTTGCGCAGATAAAGTCCCGCTTCGTGAAACGGGTTGTCGCAATAATGGGCGTCCATGTCCCAGAACACCTGAGCGAAGCCCAATTCGAGAGCGCTTTTGATCAATTCCTCTTCGGACGTGGTGAGGGCGTTGAATCCTGCAAACCAGATCTTTTCGCGACCGAATGCCTTGAGATGGCGCTCGGCATCCTCTGCCACGGCCCTGAAGGCCATGCCCTGGTAGGCCAGTTTCTTGGCACTGAGTTCTGTCCGCAAGGCAGCATAGAGCTGGTGCAGTTGCTTGACAAAGGCCAGATGACGCGCCTGAAAGTCCGACACGGGACCTCCGCCCGGA
>CAMCFW010000266.1 GCA_945874195.1 Chryseobacterium gleum | reverse complement strand
ATTCTCTGATGTCTTATTTCATCCGATTTTTGGTATTGCAGTCAAGAGAATCCGAAGGTTCTTGGTCGGGTTGGTCAAGTTCCCTTTCAATGTCGGTTCGTTGGCTGCCAACTGGTCCATCTATTATTTCCGCAGGTGGGTACTCAATTGGAATGAAGAGCGGAACTGGGGCGAACACTATTCCAAACACCTTAGCGACCTTGAACTTGCTGCTCGAAAGAAGCGTGGTGTGCTGGCAGTTTTCAACCAGAATCATAACAAGTACACGGAAACCTTTGTGACCGGCCATTTGCAACGCCTTCCTTATCATGTTGTTCCATTTCATGGGTGGCCTTCACCCATACACGTAGGTGAAATGGAAAATCTCATTTCTGATGAACTCTTTCTTCAGAAGTCGCACAAAAGTGCTGCTCAGCTTTTGGATGTTGACCTCACGCAACGGGAGAATGAAGTTATTTCCAAACGGCTGATTGAAGAGAATGTGGAGGTGGTACTTGCCGAATTCGGAACCATGGGTGCACGACTGGTTGACGTGTGTGGTGCCACGGGAATTCCTTTGATCGTTACCTTTTATGGATATGATGCATGGCATCGTAAAATACTTGACGAGAATAGACAGGCTTATTCCAAGATGTTTGACATGGCTGTTTGTGTTATCGGGGTGAGCAAGGACATCTGTATTCAATTGGAACAGCTTGGTTGCGCAAAGGATAAGACGGTTTACCTGCCGTGCTACGTTGATCTGAATCGTTTCGCCTTCATTGAACGCGATTTTACGGAACCTAACTTTTTGGCAGTTGGTAGATTCTGCCATACCAAGGCACCGCATCTGTCGATTATGGCTTTCAACGAAGTGGTGAAGAAAACACCTGCGGCCAAGCTGACCATGATCGGAGCGGATGACGGAAGCGGAGTGCTTGAGCACTGCATCACCTTGATACGCGCACTGAAACTCGATAAAAATGTGGAGATAATTGGTTCACAACCAACGGAACGGGTGTTCCAAGAAATGCAAAAGGCAAGCATTTTCGTTCAACATTCGGTGACTGCACCGGAAACGGGAGACAAGGAAGGAACACCTGTCGCCATTATGGAGGCCATGGCCACAGGACTACCGATCATATCCACGCGTCATGCAGGCATTGCGGAAATGATAGAAGATGGACGGACAGGAATTCTGGTTGAAGAGTTTGATTACCTTCGAATGGCCGAGGAAATGACCGGTCTGATTCAAGATGTCGAGCGTATGCGCAGAATGGGCCAACAGGCTGCCGCTGCGATCCGCTCCAATAAGTTGGTAGCAGAGCATATAGAACAATTGACCGAAATCATAGATAAGATTAGTTCGCGTAAATGAAAAAAGCAGTAGTGTTGGGAGCAGGTGGGTTCATTGGGAGCCATCTTGTCAAAAGATTGAAGAGCGAAGGCTACTCTGTGCTTGGAGCCGATCTCAAGCATCCAGAGTATTCTTCAACGGAAGCAGACGAGTTTCTGGTAGGTGACCTCCGTGACGTTCGTTTTGTGGAAAAGGTCATAGCCACCGGAACGGATGAGGTTTACCAATTGGCTGCCGACATGGGAGGGGCCGGTTATATATTCACTGGCGACAACGATGCCCACGTCATGCACAACTCGGCACTCATCAATCTGCATGTTGCCGAACGATGCATTCAAGCCAAGGTCGGAAAGGTGTTCTATTCGTCATCCGCGTGCGTCTATCCCGAACGTAATCAGCTCGACCCCGATAATCCGAAATGTCAGGAAGACTCCGTTTATCCTGCCGAACCCGATAGTGAATACGGATGGGAAAAGCTCTTCAGCGAACGGTTGTACCTGAGCTTTGCACGTAATCATGGTCTTTCGGTCCGGATTGCGCGATTCCATAACATCTATGGACCCGAAGGTGCTTGGAACAACGGTAAGGAGAAGGCACCTGCGGCCATTTGTCGCAAAGTGGCCGAAGCAGCCGATGGCGGTGAAATTGAAATTTGGGGCGATGGAAAGCAGACACGTTCATTTCTTTACATTGATGACTGTCTCAATGCAGTGAGACTGATGATGAAGAACGATTTTGTGGGTCCGGTGAACATCGGTTCAGAGGAAATGATCTCGATCAATGATTTTGCACAATTGGTTGCCCGTGTAAGCGGTAAATCGATCAGCGTGAAGAACATCAAAGGGCCGACCGGTGTGAGAGGAAGATGTTCTGATAATTCCGTTATCAGACGCGAACTGGGTTGGGATTCTGAGGTGACGTTGGAAAAAGGAATTGGGATCACGTATAGTTGGATATGTGCTCAGCACCAGGTGAGTGCCAAGGCTTCGTGATATTAGTTTTCAAAGTTTACTCAAGTTCAGAAGATGAGTATTAGGTACACACTGACCTTATTCTTTCTTTGTTGCCTATTGGTTCTTTTGGCTTTCGGAGTGTACTACGACCTTGTTGGTTATCATTTGGAGTTTGGTGTGGGGAAACAGATTTATCTCATTCTGGATCATGTGAGATTCGAGATCATAGATACCCGCCTGTTCGTTCGTGATTTCAACGTCTTTTATTTGCTCAGCACTTCACTGTCTGAATTGCAGCAGTATTTTCCGAGTTACGGTTGGGTAGTTTATGTCGTTGGCCTTCTGGTCAGATATGTTCTGCCCGTGACTTTCATATTTCTCGCCATCCGGTGGCTTCTTAGGAAGCGCTTCGGTTTGGAAAGGGCTTTGAGGTTTTACTTCAAAGGGCTGAATCTTTTGGTCCTTTTCATAGCCACACTCATCATTTCACTCGGACTGTATTTCATATTCTTTGACATTGGAGATGACTTCCTGTTCCAGTTGGCCCTTGTCAGGGTCTTTCTGATCATCAATGTCGCGGCCGTCCTTATTGTTTCTGTCTTGAACAGGGAAGCACTGTACGAACGCTTGAAGGATTTTCTTTTCGAAACGGGTTCGCCTTATCCGCTCGCCATCACCAGAATACTGTTCTTCGGTTACCTCGCTGCGCTTTATGCTTTGTATTTTCTTCAGTTCGGTAACACCATTGGTGAGTTAGAAAAGCAGGCATTACCAGGAATCGGCTGGCTCATAGAACTGTTGCCTGTTAGCCCGGCCACTTATGGTATTGCGTGCTGGACAGGGATATTTGTCACATTGATGGTTGCCATCGGATATCGGACAAGATTCTTTCTGGTATTCAACAGTCTCATTGTCTTCTACGTTGTCGCCTCACCGAATTTCTTCGGAAAACTTTGGCACGAACAGATCATCATTTGGATCTCTTGGATACTGGCCTGTAGCCCGTGTTATCAGGTGTTGAGCATCGATTCGTTGTCAAAGACAAATTTGAACAAGCAGCAGGATCCGTCAAATTCATATCATGTGCGAATGATCTGGCTTCAGTTCGGGATCATCTACTTTTTCGCTGGCTTCTACAAACTTTGGCTTTGTGGGTTCGACTGGGCATTGAGTGATTCAATGATCAATCAGGTGCAGATCGAGTGGTTCGAACATTATGATAAGGTGTCAGATTGGCGTTTGGACAAGTTTCCGATTTTCTTGAAAGTATCGGGTCTGGCCGTGATCATCTTCGAACTGTTCTACGGGATCTTGCTTTTTCATCGGCATTGTAGGTGGATAAGTGTGATAGGTGGGCTCATCATGCACAACGTGCTTCTGAAACTACTTTACATAGGGTTCCTTTTCAAGTTGCAGGTTTTTTACATCGTTTTCATTCCTTGGGACAAGATCTTGCGCAAGGAAGGTCAATCCGGTCCGAGAGAGGCGTTAGGAACCGGAAGTACGCAATTGGCCACGTGGGCCATTGTTATTCCGGCCATCATTGTCGCTACGAACTTCCTTTACGGAATATTCAACATAAATTCTTACCCGTTCTCCACATATCCGGTCTACGCGGAGATCATTCCGGACAACGTCAGTTATTTCGATTACCGAGTGGTCGACAAAGGGCTTGAACATATTGAAGAGCGGGAAGAGGGCAAAAATTCACGCTTCAGGTGGGAGAACTACTCGCGTGGAGAATATCACATCATCCGCACGTGGCAAGCAG
>CAMCFW010000265.1 GCA_945874195.1 Chryseobacterium gleum | reverse complement strand
AACCAGAATGGTCCTATTCTCCTTCCATGCTGTTCCACAGACCCCTTTTCCGAAGCCGATCCGTGTGCAGGCTATCTCTCCTTGAAAAGGACCCAGCACCAGTTGGTCACCTTCCACCAGATAGAACCCCACCCAGAAGAATCCGAAGGTCTGCCGAAGCGCTGCCGCCACGTTTGCCAGATTGGCCACAAGCGATGGCTCGTCACCTATCAAGGCCCTGAGTTGCGGCAGAAGTTGCTCGTATCTGGCCGCCCTGTCGGCATTGGAAGAGAATATGAGTTGCTCGGCCATCAGTTCGCAATCATATTATCGATCAAAGCAAAGCACTCATCTGGCGATTCGAAGTGTCCCATGTGGCCAATGTTCGATACCACTTCTAACCTTATACTGGGCGAAAGTGCCTCCAAATTCTTCATGTCGGAAAGCGATATGACGGAATCGAATTCGCCATGAATGATCAGTTTCTTGAAGGCTTCCTCTCTTAGAACCTTTGATCGGTCTGCCCGGTCCTTCATGCCTTGAAGATTGGCTATAATGCCTTGGGTCGTAAACTGGTTTGCTACTTCAATAAGCTTTTCGATCTCTTTGGATAGTCCATTCCTTGTCTGGTCGGCAAACAGAGATGGAATGACGGCTTTAATGTAGATCTGCTTATTGCGTTTGGCCAGGTCGATCACCCTTTCTCTGTCTTGACGCTTACTTTCAGAATCAGCAAATGCGGTGGAGTGAAACAGAACGAGATGAGTCAACTGGTCGGGGCGTTTTTCGGCCAAGGCCAAGGCCACATAGCCGCCCATGGAATGACCAACAACGGCACACGGCCCTATCTGTTCAGCATCGAGCACCGACAATACTGCCAATGCGTGTTCCTCCATGCTATGCGTGTAGCCCAAATTACCAGACTCGCCCTGACCGAGCAGATCGATGGCAATTATCTGATGATCCCTTTCCCACCGGGAAGTGTAATCATTCCACATCGTCCTGTCTTCCAAAAAACCATGTAGCAGGACAATGGTCTTTCCACCGCCCGAATGTGAATAAACCACATCGGTGCCTTTATATTTTATGGTCTTGCGCAAGCTAATTTTGTGAGGCGATCAAAAGTACATACTAAGCCCAAGAACAGATCGTTCAGAATACATAAGCACACACCATGAAACGCATTTCAGTCATTTTCATCATTCTGTTAGGGGTTCTGTGTACTCGCGATTCTCGGGCACAGGGACAGTTAGGCGCTTTCGTTGGGGTGGGAACAATGACCTACACCGGAGATCTGCAGGAAAACGTATGGCCACATTACAAGACCATGAGTTGGACGGTCAATGCGGGTCTGCATTGGCAAATAACCCGCAGATGGGGATTGCAACTGAATTATACGGTTGGAGAGATCCTTGGCAGCGATCAGTTTGCGAAGGAAGCAAGTCGCAGGACCCGTGATCTCCGATTCAGGTCCTTTCTGCACGAGATCGGCCTTAGAGGAACATTCGACATTCTTCCTAACGACAAATGGAAGGTGCTACCCTACATAACTGCCGGAGTTGCCGCGCTGAACTTTGAACCGAAACGCGATGGGGTTGCTTTACGGGGAATGCAGAATGAGGGCGTAGGCTATTCCAATTGGAACGTGAGTATTCCCACCGGGCTTGGGGTCAAATGGCAGATCAATTGCCAATGGGCGCTTAAAGGCGAATTCGTCTATCATTGGACCATCACTGATTATCTTGATGACGTGAGTGGCGCCTATTTGGATGATTCAGGCAATCCGGACCTTGATTTCTATCGCGACCCTGGAAACGTGGCCCCGCCCCGTAAAATGCGGGGAAACCCGAAACAGAAGGATGGATTTTGGGATCTGAACGTGGGCGTGATCTACTTCTTTGTGGGTTGCAAGAACAAAAAGGGAGGACTGATCGAAGATTGCGAAGAGCTCTACAAGGATGTTGACCTCCAGAAGCTGCAAGATCAGTATAAGTAGAGGTCAGGAAACAACTGCCAGCGACCTTTTGATCGCATCCACCGTTCTTTCAATCTGTTCTTCGTTCACAATTCCCATGTGTCCAATGCGGAAATATTTGGTTTTTATTTCCGGTAGCAATCCTCCTGCTATAACCACTCCGTTGTCTGCAACCCGCTTCAAAAATTCGGGGCCGACCACTCCTTCAGGAAAATAGTAGGTTGAAAGTGTATTGGCCAAAACCTTGGCCGATCTGGTCACCGAAAGCAGACCCGATCCGCTCATTTCTTCTCTGAATTTTCTGGCCAAACGTTCATGTCGGGCGAAGCGCACTTCCAAGCCTTCCTTTAGTATAAGTTCGAAGCTGGTTTCCAGAGCTTGAACCAAATTGACCGGGGGTGTGGCGAAATAGGAAATGCCACGGGCTTCGTGGGTTTGCATGACCGGCAGCCAGTTTTCCCAATCGGCATAGTAATTTGCTACTTGTGTATGCCGATTCTTCCAAGCGGTTATTGCTTTAGGTGAAGCCATCAACAAGGCCAAGCCCGGAGGAACCCCCACCGCCTTTTGTGAAGCAGTGATCACCACGTCAATACCCCATTCTTCCTGCCTTATTTCTTGACCCGCCACCGAACATACTCCGTCCAGAATACTGAGCACCTTGTATTTCAAGGCCAGATCGGCCATCGGTTTAGGTTCAAGCAACACTCCGGTAGAGGTGTCCACATGGGTGAAGGTCATTAGCTTGTAAATGCCTTTGGCCAGTTCCGCCTCCACTTTTTCCAACGGGACAACATCTCCGATCTCGGCCTTCAGTAAAGTCACCTTCGCGCCATAACGCTTCAGCAGGTCGGCATATCTTTCTCCGAAATAACCTGTGGAAACCACCAGAACATGGTCTCCGGCTTCTGTAAGATTGGAACCGGCCATGTCCATGGCAAAGGTGCCCGAACCCGCCACAATGAATGGCTGCCCCGATGGGCACTGCCAAATTTCGCGCATCATTTCGAGGCAACGCCCGAACGACTCGATGAAAGCGGGCGCCAATAGGCTGATGGTGGGTTGCCCCATCTTTTCCATCACCTCGGGCGCAAACTCGATCGGCCCGGGGATCATCAACAGTTTTCTGGTCATTTCAGATCACTTCGAATTCATCAACTCCTCAATCTCCTCCGCTTCTATCGGAATGTTCTTCATCAGGTTGACCGGTCCTTTTCTGGTCACAAGGATGTCGTCCTCAATACGCACGCCTATGCCCTCTTCCAGAACGTAAATGCCCGGCTCGCAGGTGAACACGTTCCCTTCTTCAATTGGAATGTCGAAGTTTCCCACATCGTGGGTGTCCAACCCAAGGAAATGGCTGGTGCCGTGCATGAAGTACTTCTTGTAGGCCGGCCATTTCGGATCCTGGTTCTTGATGTCGGCCTTATCGATCAATTTCAGCTTGAGCAGTTCGTCCTGCATCAGCAGACCCACTTCGTGATGGTAATTCTTGATCAGCGTGCCCACCTGCAACATGCCGATGGCCGCTTTCTGAACACGAAGCACGGCATTGTAAACATCCTTCTGACGTTTGGTGAAAGTGCCACTAACGGGGATCGTGCGGGTAAGGTCAGCATCGTAGTTGGCGTATTCCGCACCCACATCCAAGAGCAATACATCGCCCTTCTTGCATTGCTGATTGTTCTGTGTGTAATGGAGCACGCACGAGTTTCTGCCAGATGCGATGATCGGTTCGTAGGCAAACCCTTGTGCACGGTTCCGTATGAATTCGTGGATGAGATCGGCCTCCAATTCGTATTCCCAAACACCCGGTTTCACCGATTTCAACAGTCTTCGGAATCCCTTTTCAGTAATGTTGCAGGCCTCTTGCATCAACAGCAGTTCAATCTTCGACTTTACCGCTCGAAGCCGACCCATTACGGGAGCACATCTGCGATACTTATGCAACGGATATTTCTCCTTGCACCACTTCAGAAAACGTGCATCGCGCGTCTCAACCTCAATGACCGCTCTTCCATGTTCGTTCGAATTCAGATAAATGTGCGAAGCCTCGTTCACCAACATGTTGAACACGCGGTTGAAGTCCTTGAGCCAATAAACAGTATGGA
>CAMCFW010000264.1 GCA_945874195.1 Chryseobacterium gleum | reverse complement strand
TTCCTGAAATCCAATCAGGTTGAGTTGCACCATATCATGGACGAATTCATGCGGGTGGCTTTGGCACACACGAGCATCGAAATGACGCTTCACCACGATGGCGATGAACTTTTTCATCTTCGCCCTGCCAAGCTAAGGCAGCGCATAGTGGACCTTTTCGGAAAGGGATTCAATGAGAAACTGGTTCCGATAGATGAGGAAACAAGCATTGCCAAGATCTACGGATATATCGGTAAACCAGAATTTGCGCGAAAGAAACGAGGGGAGCAGTTCTTCTTTGTCAACGACCGTTTCATCCGAAGTTCTTACCTCAATCACGCCATTTCTTCGGCATACGATGAACTGTTGTCGGAAAAGACCCATCCGGCCTATTTCATCTTCTTTCAGGTCGACCCCTCGTTCATCGACATCAATATTCATCCTACTAAGACAGAGATCAAGTTTGAGGACGAAAAGTCGATCTATGCCATTCTGCGTTCCGCCACAAGGCAATCGCTAGGCAAATACAACATTTCGCCAACGCTCGATTTCAATCAGGAAATGAGCATAAGCTTTTCGCCACCGCCAAAGGATGTACGTATGTTTCAGCCCGAACTGCCGGTCAGTCAGGGTTCCGTTTCGGGAAAGGGAGCCCACTCGGCAGCCATGGTGCGCACCCGAAACGAAGATTGGCAAAGGCAGGGTGACAATGATTGGCAGAAACTATATGAAGGATTGCAACCATCAGCGATCGAAGAACGCGAATTCACCACGGTGCAAAGCAAAATGACCGTGAGTGAAGATGTGGACAAGCGCCCTATTCAGATACACGGAAAATACATTCTGTCAAGCATTCGGTCCGGAACCATCATCATTGATCAAAAGCGGGCGCACGAACGGATCGTGTATGAAAAAATAGTTCGGAGTTTGGCTATGCAAAAGGCTCCGAAGCAGCAACAACTATTTCCGATAAATATTGAATTGAACAATGCCGATAGCAAGGCGTTGGGAAGCATTCTTGACGATGTTCGCCTGCTTGGAATTGAAATCGAACCCTTCGGAAAGAACACCTTCATTGTTCAAGGATTGGCCACCTATATTGATGAGAATTCGGTGAAGGAGGTGATCGATGAGATCTTGGAGGAATACAACCAGAGCGGAAGTCTTTCGGCCAGCAAAAAACTAGACCGTTTGGCACAGGCCATGGCTCGCAGGGCGTCCATCGACTACGGACGCGTATTGCAACAAGAGGAAATGACCCAACTGATAGACGAACTCTTTGCCTGCGACCTTCCCTACACGGCCCCCAACGGAAAACCGACCATGATCACCATGAGTTTGGATGAGTTGGAGAAACGGTTTGGATAAAAGCTTCGGATATTCTAGGGTCTGTCGAGTGGTAAGACCATGGCCCTGTGATCGTTCACGCAAAGCATAAAAAAAGAGGCCGAAGCCTCTTTCTTTAGCATATAAGCAAGGATAAGATCAAGGATTGGCCTTTTTCTTCTTTTTGTCGATGATGTTCTCAGTTTCAGTCTTCGCTTCTTCAGCCTTTTGCTTCTTCGCATCGATGATGTTTGTTCCAGCAGCCTCGTCAGCTTTCTGTTTCTTACCTTCAATGATGTTAGCAGGCTTCTTCTCCTCTACCGTAGTGGTTGTTGTAGTGGTTGTAGTGGTTTCTTCGGTTGCAGCAGCCTGTACAGCTTGATAAACAGCGGCAGCAGCGGCAGCGGCAGCTTCGGCAGCCATCGCGTCCATTCTAGCTTGTTCAGCAGCTTTGATCGAATCCATTTTCGCTTGCTCTGCAGCAGCTTTTTCTTCATCGCTTGGACCACCTGCGCAGGATGCAAGCATGATCATTCCTCCTACTAGAGAAAACACCAGTGTTTTTTTCATGATTAAGTTTGTTATTGTTTATGAGTTGCGCACAAAAGTAGTTTTTCCGAAGAACCACAACAAACACAAAAGCTTCTCACCTTTCAAACTCATTATATTTGAGACCTAATTGCAACAGATGAGAACAACTTTTTTATTGGCGATCGTATTTACCACTTCCATTGTGCTCGATTCGTGCACTAAGATCAGAGGTTGCACCGAAAAGACTGCCGACAATTACCTTATCACAGCCGAAGAGGATGATGGCACCTGTGTTCCGTCAAGAGATAAACTCATTGGAAATTACACCTATACCAGAAAATGGACCAGCGTAGTTGATGCCAACGAGTATTTCTCGTTCGGTACGATTCAGATCACTGAGGCCAACACAGCGATCAATGCATACAACACCAATTTTGATGGCGATGTTTTCCTGCAAGGTTCCGTTTCGGCCGACCTGTTGATTTTTGAAATGCATTCCGAACTCAATTATAGCTACACAGGAACCGGAACCTGGAAACGGTCTGATACGGTCAATTTAGTACTGAACATCATATATGATGACGATCTTCTGCCCATACCTCAACCCATCGCCTTCTATTGCACCAAATTGCCATCTTAAGGTAACTTAGAGGTCAGGCTTGCGTAGAGACCGCAAACCTAGTAACCCAGAATTGAGAACAGTTTGGCTTTTGCTGTTATTGACCCTTGCCACAGCATGCAAGAAAAATGCGGGTTGCACTAAGTTCGGCACCGAGAATTACGACTCAGATGCCATTGTTGATGATGGTTCGTGCATTTTGGCTAGGGACAAATTCCTAGGGCAGTTCAATGTCACATCAGATTGTTTTAGCAGTAATTATCAGAGGAGCATTTCAGCAACCAACGATGAATTCATCGTTACAATAACGAACCTTGCCGATACGTTGGGTAGTGTGGATGCGCGGATCTATGCAGATAATATCACCATAGACCTTCAGACGATACGAACAGGAGTGACAATTGAGGGAGCTGGTGTTTTTTTGGAGGAAGGCATGATCTCTGTCTCCTACCGGATCAGGGACACCAGAACTGGTACAGAGATCATACATGATTGTTTTGAGCAATGCGACAAACTATAAGGCATGGTATATTAGTAATATGATTTATTCAATTTCACATTTTGTTAACTTCACCAACTAAATCTGCACCGACCCAGCAGTTCCAGTCATGAAAACAAACCTAATACTAGCAGTCTTCGCCTTTCTATTGGTGGGAGTTTCCACCGGTTGCGACCCGAAGCGAGGTTGCACCGACAATTTGGCCGATAATTTCGACCCAGAAGCCAAACAAGATGATGACACCTGTGTTCCAACACGCGAAAAGTTTGTAGGAGAATATGAAGCGAATGGCACCATCCTGGTCGGCCCAGACACACTGGTTCCTTATGATCAGGTTTATGTAAATGTGGTTGACAGTACAGCCAATCTGGCGACAGAGCTCATCATCGGTATCAGTAACTTCGATCAGCCGCTTTATCCGCTTACTGCAACAGTGGTAGGTAAATACGACCTTGGAATCAACCGACAGACCATCGGGGTGTTCACCTATTATGGTGTGGGCAACGTGAATGGACGTGTTCTTGAGTTGGGAATGACACGCTTGGAAAAGATCACACTTCCTGATGAAACATTCTTCTACGACACGCTTATTCTGAACCTGTACGGCATAGAAGAATTGGAGCCCTAAAAGGTGTGACCACATGAAGGCAATAGCAAGAATAAAACGTAATTCGGTCTTGGCTTTGAGCGGTGTTGTCATCGTTTCGAGTTGTCTGTTCATGACAAGCTGCCGCGAAGAGGTGGGCTGCACGAACAGAAGGTCTGACAACTACAATCCAGATGCTGTGAAGGATGATGGGTCGTGTATCAATGCACGCGATAAATTTCTAGGCGTTTACAGCACATTGCAGATCTGTTGGCCCGACACCATGCTTCCGCTTCCGCGCTATATGACGATTGCCGAAGACGAACTTCGGGAAGAAGAGGATGACATTAAGATCCTGAACTTTGGAGAAGACAGCATTACCGTAAGAGCACTCATAAGTCAACACGCTCTGACCATGCCGATGCAGAATTTGAGCGTGCGTGGTGTTCCAATGACCTTTAAAGGAGAAGGACACATTGATGATGATGGCTACCTGACCATACTTTATTCTGTCTGGTTGCTCAAC
>CAMCFW010000263.1 GCA_945874195.1 Chryseobacterium gleum | reverse complement strand
AAGCGCAACAGGCCAACCTCCTGACCACTCAACGCAATTTCGACCGCAGCAACGAGATGTTCAAGCAGGGGCAGATCACCAGTATCGAGTTCCGACAGGCGCAGCTCAACATGCTCAATGCTCAGAACAACCACAGTCAGGCCAAATACAACGCCAAGAATGCCGAACTGCAATTGAAGCAATTGGCCGGGGTGCTGTTGGAAGAGTAGGTTGAGGTTTTAGCTGTGAACTGGCGGTTTGAAAAATCAGAAACCGCTGAACACCCGAACAACCCTAAAACATGCTTTTCGGTTCGTGCATTCAGCGAAACGTCCGCTAAACTTCCCTTGATCACCGTGTGTTCTGCGAAGAGAACCTTCGGATTACCTTTGTCTGAAACCAAATTCCGATGAAGGCCCAAGGCAACACCGTAGAAGATATTCTGGCTAACGTGCCTGAGGACAGGCTTGCGCCTTTCAATAAACTGCATGAGGTGATCGTGAAGAACCTGCCCAAAGGCTTTGAACCCGCCATCAGTTATGGTGGCCTTGGCTATGTGGTGCCACACACGCTTTACCCCGCAGGTTACCACTGCAAACCCACTGAGCCACTGCCCTTTGCAGGCATTGCTTCGCAAAAGGGATCCATCAATTTCTACCACATGGGGGTTTATGCCGACCCGAAACTCTTGGCGTGGTTCGTGAGCGAATACCCCAAACACAGCAAGCAAAAACTGGATATGGGAAAAAGCTGCGTGCGCTTTAAGAAGATGGAAGAGATACCCTACCAGCTTATTGGCGAACTGATGAAGAAAATGAGCGCTAACGATTGGATCAGCTTGTACGAGCAGAACCTTCCAAAGCCGAAGAAGTAGGGTTGATGGCTTGAAGCAAGCGTTCTCACTTTACTCTCCCAGTCGCCCGATCATCCCCAAAAAATAATCCTCCGAGATGATGGGAACACCCAAGGCTTCGGCCTTTTAAAATTTTGAAAGGCATCTTTAACATGTTCTTAAAAAGCTAGCCGGGCATGTTCCTTTCCAATCTGGCCTCCATATCCTTTACAACTGCTTTTTTGTACGGAACGTCAGGCATTTGCTTCATCTGTTCCACATAAGTAGCTATGTTCAGCTTTTCGCATTGCATCCGAATACGTTTGAACAGTTTGGGAAGCCCTTGTCCAGGAACTTGCACATGATGTAATCCTCCGCTGTACAGTATCACCATGTCGCCATCGGGCAACATTTCCAGTATATCGGCAACCCCACCGCGTATCGACATCGGATTACCGTTCTTATCCAAGCCATTGGCGCGTCTCATTCTTCCCTCGGGGGCGATGATGACAACCGATTCGGGTTCAATCGCATCCAAGAATTTATTCCATGTATCATCACGTTCACGCGATATAGGAAGCATCTTGGGCATGATGAACTTGAGAAACCATCCGGCAACGGGTCGGTCCAAGGTAACATCGGCACCAGGAGCAATGATTCTTCCAGCAATGCGCCAAAGCATGCGCCAAGGCGCAGCGCCCAGAAACAAAGGTTCGAACAGACTTGTGTGGTTTAAGAAAACGATGATCTTCACGCCTTGCCAAGGATCCACAGTGTGCCTATGCAACCACGCTAGTTCAATCCGATAGAACAGGCGTGCAAATACCTTAATGGTTGAGAGTACCAAGAAATTGCTGATTCTCTGTAATGACATTCGCGAATATAGTTCGCTGTCGCATATATCAGCGTGATAGCTAATAACTTACCCCTAAGCAGAAAGACATCCCATTAACTCCCGATCATCCCCAAAAAATCATCTTCCGAGATGATGGGAACACCCAAGGCTTCGGCCTTTTTCAATTTCTCCGGTCCCATCTTGTCGCCTGCCAGGACGTAATCCGTCTTCTTGGAAATGGAGCCCACGTTCTTGCCGCCATGCTGTTCAATGGCCGCCTTTATCTCATCGCGGCTGAACTTGGAAAACACACCCGAAACCACGAATGATTTTCCGTCCAATACGTTTGATGTCAATTCGTTAGTCTCCTCCACTTCGAGTTGAAGTCCGTGTTGGCGCAGGCGCTCAATAATGGCTCGGTTGCGGTCATCGGCAAAGAACGCGAGCACGCTTTCGGCAATGCGGTCTCCGATCTCATCCACCGCAGTGAGTTCTTCCTGAGTGGCGGCCATGAGTGCATCGATGTTCTTGAAGTGCTTGGCGAGTTTCTTGGCCACGGTTTCGCCCACGAAGCGGATGCCGATGGCGAACAGTACGCGCGGAAACGGTACTTCCTTCGACTTTTCCAAGCCTGAAAGCAGGTTGCGCACACTCTTGTCGGCCATGCGCTCTAGCAGAATGAGCTGTTCGTAGGTGAGTTCGTAGAGATCGGCCACGCTGGTCACGAGTTCGGCATCGTAGAGCTGCTGCACGGTCTCTGCTCCCAGCCCGTCCACGTCCATTGCCTTGCGGCCAATGAAATGCTCCATCTTGCCCTTCACCTGTGGCGGGCATTCCAATTCATTTGGACAGAAATGCTTCGCCTCGTCTTCGTTGCGCACGAGTTCCGTTCCGCATTCGGGACAGGCATGTATGAACGCAACCACGGGTGCATTCGCGTTGCGCTGCGCGAGGTCGACCCCCACGATCTTGGGGATGATCTCCCCTCCTTTCTCCACCTGCACCATGTCGCCAAGGTGCAGGTCGAGCTTCGCGATCTGGTCGGCATTGTGCAGGGACGCGCGTTTGACAGTTGTTCCGGCCAGCAGCACGGGTTCCAAGTTCGCCACAGGCGTGATGGCGCCCGTGCGTCCTACTTGGTAGGTGACCTCGTTGAGCCGCGTGACGGCCTGTTGCGAAGCGAACTTGTAGGCAATGGCCCATCGGGGCGATTTGGCCGTGAAACCCAATTCATCCTGATCGTCAAGGCTGTTCACCTTGATGACCACCCCATCGATATCGAAACCGAGCTTGAAACGCTCTGTGTCCCATTTCTCCAAGTAGGCGAACACCTCATCGGCATTCTGACAAAGGCGCATGTGTTCCGAAACCTTGAAACCCCATTCCTTCAAGCGCATCATGCTCTGATAGTGCGTGTCTGCCATGCGCTCAGAGGCCATAGCACCGTATAGGAAGCAATCCAATCCGCGAGAGGCCACTACGGCACTGTCCTGCGATTTGAGCGTGCCAGAGGCCGTATTTCGCGGGTTGGCATATAAGGGTTCGCCTATCTCCTCGCGTTCGCGGTTCAGGCGATCGAAGTTGTCGCGGGGGAAATAGACCTCGCCACGCACTTCAAACTCCGCAGGAAAGTCGCCCTTGCTCACTTGCAACGGCAGGCTTCGGATGGTGCGGATGTTGGCCGTGATCTCATCGCCCTGCACGCCATCGCCACGGGTTATGGCCTGGGTCATGCGGCCGTTCACGTATCGGATACCGATGGCCACCCCATCGAATTTCAGTTCGCAGACGTATTCCACTTCGCGTTCCAGCGCCTTGGTGATGCGCGCCATGAACTCCTGCATCTCCTCCTTGCTGTAGCTGTTGCCGAGCGACATCATCGGGTACTTGTGCTTCACGGTGGGGAATTCCTTGGTGACGGTTCCTCCCACCCGCTGGCTTGGGCTTTCAGAGGTCAGGAATTCGGGGAAAGCGGTTTCCAACGCCACCAGTTCCTCCAACAACTTATCGAACTCAAGGTCCGAAATGGACGGGTCGCTGAGCACGTAGTAACGATGGTTGTGTTCGTTCAGCTCAGTGCTGAGGGCTGCAATTCGGGCTTGGGCTTCGTTTCGGTTCATTCTTGTGAATATAGAAATTAGAGACAGAGAGATATAGAGATAAGGAAAAAACCGTCCAGATGAGCCTTATCTCTTGTCAACTTTATCTCTTGTCTCGCCTTAACTTCTTATAGTTCCTTTTCAAGTATTTCTGATAGCGATAATCGCCTTTTTCTTCGAGGATCTTATCCTTTTTGAAAAGCGCCTTGTAAAGATCGCCCGGAAACAGCTTGATCTTGTAGGTGAGGATCACCCCGCTCATGTTGGTCTGTATCTCCTTGTCGCGACTGTACATCTGCCGCCAACCGAGCCCAAGGCCAATGCC
>CAMCFW010000262.1 GCA_945874195.1 Chryseobacterium gleum | reverse complement strand
TGGACGGAAGAACGCATGGCCGATGCACGAAGGCGGTTCACGAAGGATATCATTCCAACGATCCTATTCCCGAAGGCGATCGCGAAAATCAACTGGCACAGGGAGCAAGGCCATCGAATTATTGTGGTGACGGCCAGTTGCGATGCGTGGCTGGGCGACTGGGCCGCAGACATGGGATTGGAGATCCTCTGCACCGAAATGGAGCTGAAGAATGGAGTTTACACAGGCGAACTCTCCAAGCCCAACTGCCGAGGGAAAGAGAAGGTGAACCGCGTGAAACAGCACCTGAATTTGGAGGACCACTCAGAGATCTACGCTTATGGCAATGATCATGGCGACAATCAAATGCTCGCAATTGCAACGCATCCGCATTTCAGGGAGTTTGATGACTGATATGGCTGTAGAGTCGTTGGCCCGAACTGCTGATAAAGTCAAGCTGAAGGCTGTCCTTTGTAAAGCTGGAAAGCACAAATCCAGGTTCGGTTGTTCCGAACAAGTTGTACGATTCAAGATCGATCCGATCCTGACCAAGGGATCCGCCACCTGAAGTGACATACAGTGTTTTTTGTTCCGTTTTGATCAATTCCAACGAATGATTGTGACCACAGAAATAAACATCCACTTCATTTTGTTGAAAACGCGGGACGAATTTTTCGATCAACTCTAACGTTGGACCATGATGACCTCCGGCCGCATAGACCGGATGATGACCATAGACCACCAACCAATCTGGATCACCGGATGAAAGCACCGAATCGAGCCAAGCCAATTGACGAGCCGTATCAGCCTGCGTGACGTGCGACAGCATCATGGCATTATCTGGCGCATGGTAATATTCTGTCACGAACGGACTGGTGTCAACGGTAATGAGATGAACAGAGACCGAATCGGGGGTCATCACCCAACGGTCGTAATAAAAGGAAGGCATGTTCCACCTGTCGCTCTGCAGCGTGTAATTCACCTCGGCCTGCGCATCTCCTCTTATATCGTGGTTTCCCAACGAAGGCCACCACGGAATGGGCCTTAAACATGAGCCATTGAATACATTTGCGTAAGAACTCGCCCAATGGTCGTCAGAAACGGAGCTAACCCCATCAGAGTAGAAATTATCGCCCGTTGTAAGTACCTCATCAATTGAGACCTGACAGGCCATTTCATCCATCATGTGGGCATTCGCCAGCTGATCCACGTTGCCTTTGCGGCCCCAATCACCTATGACCAGACATTTGTATCCTCCATCTGGAACAGAAAATGGAAAAGGTGCAAAGGGATAAGGGTCTACGGCACATCCTGACAGCAAAATCAGACAACATATGGGCGTAAAGCATTTCATTCAGAACACTTTCTTCGGCATTCCCGCCACAAAATCCTTCAAATAGAAGGGTTCGAAATACGCAACATCTTCAAGCTGACCGGCCGCGAATTTGGCTTCTGCCAATGCGATCATACCACAGGCGCTAGGGTTGAATCCATCTATGAAAACCGCATTCGAATGTTGGATGGTCTCTTTGCATTTCTGGGCACCATCCCCAAAGAAGACGACCTTGCCCCTGTCCAGTTCCGCAGAGAAACTCTGTTCATCAATAATTTCAGCCGAGACCCCTTTGATCGGGCTCAGCGAAGCATCCAAGAGTTGGGTGTAAACCTCCATTCTGCGCGCATCGATCATGGGACAGAGAAAGGAGACACCGGTCAATTTCACCTTTAAATTCTCATTTGCCCAGTGGGCCATCGATTCCAACGAACCGACCGATAGCAATGGAATTCCAAGGCCATAGCACAGGCCTTTTGCTGCCGAAACTCCTATACGCAGACCCGTGTAAGACCCTGGCCCTTTTGAAACACAGATGGCCGATAGTTCGGATGGTCTCAATGCTGCGCTTCGAATCGCTTCATCGGCATGCACGATGAGTTTTTCCGAATGTGTATAGCTCGGATCGTGGCTTTCCTTCAGCGCCAGCAATTGACCATTGTTCGAAATGGCAACGGAACAGGTAAGTGTTGAACTTTCTATGTGGAGAATGATGGACAAACCTCAGGGTCACTCAGCAGGCCCGCTTCCTTCTTCGCTTGCCTTATACAGGTCTTCCTTGGAAACAACTTCAACCGGATCTTCATTCTTCAGTTTCTTAGATATGGCACGATATGGGGCCACCACCACCGATTCCTTGTCAGCCAGTCCTTCTTTGATCTCAATGAATTCGGTGTTCTGAATTCCGGTCACCACCCGTTTGGCCACCACCTTTCCTTTCTCTACCACGAACACCACTTCAACCGCATCTTCAACAATCACTGGTTTATCGGCTGTTTCCTCATCGGGGTCGTTGTCATCGCTTTCCTCCTCTTCTTCGGGCTCGGTGCTTTCGTCACTTTCAACAAGGCCAGCTAGTTCGCTTTCAGTTCGGGTGGTCACGGCCTGAATGGGAACGGTCAATACGTTCATAACCTGTCTGGTCCTTATTTCCACATTGGCGCTCATTCCGGGACGGAAAGGCGATTGATCGGGCTGTTTCTCATTCACAAGTTCGGCATAAGACGCCCTCAGGATGCGCACTTTCACCTCGAAATTGGTAATCTGATCGGCACCCATTCCGGCCGACATGGCAGAATTGGCAATGTTTGTCACCACTCCTTTGAACTTCTTGCCCAGATAAGCATCCACTTCAATGTCGCAGGTGTCGTTAAGTCCGACACGGATGATGTCATTCTCGTTCACTTCCACCAACACTTCCATCTCGTTAAGGTCAGCGATCTTCATGATCTCAGAACCTTGCATCTGCGAAGTGCCCACCACCCGTTCTCCTTTCTCGAAATTCAGCTTAGAAATGGTTCCGTTGACGGGAGAATAAATGGCCGTCCGAGTAAGATTCTTTTCAGCCTCCCTTAACGCGGCTTCTGCGCTCTTCACGCTGAATTTACTGGCCTCAACGTTCTGGCGAGCTGCTTCCACATCGCTCTTTGCAACCTCATATTCGCTTATGGTAGCATCATATTCAGATTGGGCCACCACCTTATCCTCATACAGTTTTTTAACTCTTTCGAAATTGGCCTTGGAGTTCGTGAGTCGCGCATCCGATTGTGATTTTCGAGATTGAGCATTTGCCAAGTTGGCCTTGCTCGTGTTCAGGCCAGCCTCCAGTCGCTCCACGTTCGATTGCTGAATGTCTGGATCGATCTTCACCAGCAACTGTCCTGCTTTTACTCTGTCGCCTTCCTTCACGCTGAGCTCCATTATCTCTCCGGCCACGTCAGGACTGATGATCACTTCCGATTCTGATTGGATCTTTCCGCTGGCCGAAACGGTTTCTATGATGCTGCGCGAAGTGACTTCTTCCACAGCCACTTTAATGGCAGGGGCACCCCCTACCCATCCCTTCTTCTTGGCCACAACAACCGAGATGAGCAGTACGATGACCACCGAAACCAGAATTACGACAGGTCTATTGTTTTTCATTTGGCTGGATCAAAAGTAATGGGTTTGCCTTGGTAGAAGTCCAACACTTTCATTTTGAATATGTAATCGTATTTCGAACGCAGAAGTTCTGATCTGGCCCGCGTCAGATTATTGGTGGTGGTGGTAAAATCGAGGGGATTCATCATGCCCACGTTGAAGCGTTGCTTGGCATATTCGAAAGCCAGTTCGGTGGCCTTCACACTTTTCTCGCTCGCATCAAACTGGCGTTTGGCAGCCTGCGCGTCATTGTAGGCCTGTTGAACGGAAGAATAGAGTTGGTTCTTCTCATCCTGAAGCAGCAACTCAGCATTCATTCTGCTCAGCCGTGCCTTTTTCACGGTTGTTCTACTTTGCAGACCGTTGAAAATAGGAACGTTGAGCGAGAATCCAACGCTTTGGCTCAGGTTCTGATCAAGCTGTTTTCCGAAAGGGATATCTTCCTGCACAAACCCGGTCGAATCAAAAAAAGTGTTTTTGTAAGCGCTCGAAAAAAGTGATGAGATCGATGCATTTGCGCTCAGACTCGGTGTATACGTGGCAAATGCGATGCGCTCGCCTCGTTGGGCACTCAGCAATTGCGTTTCGCGCGATTTGATCTTAGGCCAATTGTTGAGCGCCATGTCGT
>CAMCFW010000261.1 GCA_945874195.1 Chryseobacterium gleum | reverse complement strand
TGTGTCCAGCCGCAGCTATTGTGTATACACTAACTGCCACGGACAATGCGGGCTGCGTTACGGTTTCGGACAACGTTTCAATCACAATCGATGCGAACTGCTGCGATCCCCAGACCCCTCCTATTCTTGGACCGACCACCATTTGTGACAATGCCACGGGAAACATCTTCACTGTTCCAAACACACCAGGTTCGGTGTTTACTTGGACTGTTCCGGCCGGTGCAACCATCATTAGCGGACAAGGAACAAATTCCATCAACGTCACATTCGGAACCACGAGTGGAAACGTAACGGTGGTAGAAACCATTAATTGCGGTGACGGACCACCGGTTACGCTTGCGGTGGTCGTTCAATCGTGCGTTAACTGCGCCATGAATGCACTGAACTTGACCATGACCGATTGCTACACTTCGGGAGGCTTTCTTCAATACGATGTGCAAGGAACACTGACATTCAGCAATCCTCCGACAACAGGACAATTGGTGGTGACGGACTGTTTTCTGAATGCCCAGACCTTCAATCCACCGTTTGTGAGCCCCTTGGTGTTCACCTACACCGGCCTTCCTCAAGACGGTCAATCTTGCGATTTTGGAGCGGCATTCACGACAGACCAAGCCTGCAACATCACCAGCTCTTTCGTGGCCCCGCCCACCATCACCTTCTACTCGGCCAGTTGTGTTGTTGGTTCGGGTTCGGTTAGTGGGACAATTGAATTCAACAGCCCACCAGCCACAGGAACCATTGTGGTCAGCATTTTTGACGGGACGAACACTCAGGTTACGAATATCCAGCCTCCGTTCAATAGTCCTGAAGCTTGGACCGTGAATGGGCTTAACCCGGCAGCTGCCAATTATGTCATTACGTATTATTTCTCGGGTTTTCCGAGTTGCTCGCAAACACAGACCATCATTTGCGGTTGTGCGGCTGAAGGTGGCACCACCACCGCTTCTATTACAGGAGATGGCACTAACAACTTCGTTCTATGCGAAGGCGATCAACTGAACATCGTCAATAACGGAGATTTCACACTCCCTGATGATGAAGGGCCGCTCGGTGGATTTGCCTACCAACCTGCCTACACATTTCTGGTTTATGGCTGTCCTCCAACACCTGGTGTTTTCCCCCCAGATGACCCATGTTTTGCTGGAATCGTTCCGAGCAATGGAAGCATGACCGATATCAATGATCCAGGTTCCATATTCGCACTATTCCCACCCGGATTGTTACCGGACAATCAACTTTATTACGTCCCGATCACGCTTTATCATTACGATCCGGTGGCGGGCAACTATATCGTGAACGCCAATTGTTGGGATCTGGGAACGGTTTCAACGGTCAGTTACCTTCCACCCGTCACTTCGGTGGTTACACCCGATTGCCAGACGAATACGGTATCGGTTACTCTGAATGGCGGATATCCCGAGATCTTCGGTGGAAATTTCACTGGCACCAATTTACAACCGGCCAATGCTTCGTTCGTGAATTCGACCTGTGCGAACGGAGGCGATATTGTAATCAGTGGGCTTTTGAACGGAGACAATTATTCTTTCGACATAACTGATGCGAATGGCTGTCCACATCAGATAACTGGCGGTCCCTTTGTTGCTCTTCCCATTACCGATGCCGGAGCAGATGCGCAGACCTGTATCCTTTCCTATGACTTTGAAGCGGTGGCCAGTTATGGCACGGGAACCTGGACAGGAGGCCCGGCCGGAACCGTTTTCAGCCCAAATGCAAACACTGCCACCGCAACGGTCACCGTTCCCACTGCCGGCACATACACCTTCACCTGGACAGAGAACAACGGAAATGGTTGCATCGGAACAGATGATGTGGAGATAACCTTTTCGTTGATGAGCATTCCTTCGGTTATAACGAATGCTTCCTGCGGAATGGCCGATGGTGAAATTGTTGTGGCACCACAAGGAGGAGTTGGGCCTTACACCTATGTATGGAGCAGCGGTGGGAATACGGCTTTAGAATCTGGTCTAGGAGCCGGAAATGTAACCGTCACTGTGACCGATGCTACTGGTTGCAGTCTCAGTTCCACATTCACGATTACTCAACCTATCACCTTCACCTACGCGGTGAGTTCGAGCGATGAAACCTGCTACCAATCATGCAACGGGTCCATTGATATACAACCGAACGGAGTTGGACCATTTTCGTACAACTGGACCCCGAACGTTGGAAACACCGGAACAAACAATGCCCTCTGTGCTGGTGATTACGAAATCGAAGTTGCCGATAACGATGGCTGCACTCAGGTTATTTACGTAACCATTGGAGGCCCAACGGCCGTGGCGACTGTTCTTTCAGCTTCCTCAACAACGGTCTGCATTGGTGGTTCGTCAACACTTTCTGCTGTTGTGAACGGAGGAACACCTCCATACGCTACTTATTTCTGGACGTCAGTTCCGGCAGATCCATCATTGGTTTCCAATGCCGTGAGTCCAACGGTTTCGCCTCTAATAACCACCACCTACAGCTTAGTTGTGACCGATGCTAATGGCTGTCCATCATCACCTCAAACTATCATGGTTAATGTACTTCCGCCACTCACTTTGAGCGTTATCCGGCCCTTAGCAAGCCCAGATACTTCTATTTGTCCATACGACTTTGCTACGGTAGACCTATTGGCAGGAGGTGGAGATGGCAACTACCAGATCTACCTTCTTCCAGATAATATCAACCCGATCACACTTCCGCTTGATACTCAACCTTTGGTGACCACAACCTTCAACTTTATGGTCATGGATGGCTGTGGAACTCCGGCAGCGTTCGCTTCAAGTACAGTAACTGTGCATATTCTTCCTCCTGTCATCATCAATGCGGTGCCTGACAGTGGTTGTCAGCCGCTGACCGTCACGTTCACGGACCTTACTCAACCCTCAGCACAAGGTTGGACCTGGAATTTCGGTGATCCGCAGTCTAATTCAAACTCATCTTCCGTTTCCAGTCCAGTGCATATTTATAATGAATCTGGACTATATGACGTGTCACTTAGCATATTGACTGCGGAAGGCTGCATCACCGATACAACGATGACAGACTTCATAGAAGTATTCCCATTGCCTTATGCAAGCTTTGTTCTTGATCCAGAAATTGTGAATCTGCTCGATGCCGACATATCATTCACCGACCTTTCTACAGGAAACATCAATGCTTGGTCTTGGACCTTTGGCGATGGAACGACTTCGATTCAACGGAACCCTACCCATTTTTATGGCGACACGGGAGTTTACACCATAGGTCTGACCGTGACCACCATACAAGGTTGTGTAGATGAAACCGAACGACAATTGATAGTAGAACCCGATGTCATGTTCTACGTGCCGAACGCGTTTTCTCCAAATGCCGATGGAAGAAATGACGTTTTCAGAGGTTATGGAGAGGGAATCAAATGGGACACCTATGAAATGTGGATCTATGACCGTTGGGGAGAAATAATCTATTATACTGCAGATATTGAAGACCCTTGGTTAGGAATTTATAAAGGAAAACAAGTGGAATTGGCTGTTTATGTCTGGAAGATTCGGTTCTATGATGTGAAAGGTGAAGTCCACAATTATTCCGGTCACGTTACCTTACTTCGTTGATAATTAAGGATTTCGCATCATTGATTACCCATGATTTGAAAATTCCCTAATTATAGAAAATGCCCTGCTGTTAAAATTTGAACATTTACGTACATTTGATCACTTCAATAACTTAAACTGAAATTATTTTCAAACCCCTACCAATGACCAAAAAGCTACTCTCTCTTTGGATTTCCATCTCCATAGCTTCAATCTTCTTTACGAATGTTTTGATAGCTCAGGATAACGTGGGAATTGGGACCACAACGCCACATCCTAACTCAATTTTGGATATTTCCTCTGTCGATAGAGGTTTAATGATTCCACGATTGAACACACTGCAGCGATTGGGAATCGCCAACCCTCCTACTACCACGTTGGCAAATACGGCCGATGGTCTGCTAGTTTATGACACCGACCTTGAAGAATTCTGCTATTGGAATGACGATCTGGTTGATTGGGTATGTTTCGGTCAAGGTGGAAACGGTGCTCCTGGACCTACA
>CAMCFW010000260.1 GCA_945874195.1 Chryseobacterium gleum | reverse complement strand
GTAACCTACCAGCACTCCGCGCATAACGTGCAGGGCAACGATGATGATGAACGCATAAAAACCAAGAACGGCAATAATCGGACCTTTGCCGAACTCCAGACCGGCCATGATGCCCAGGATCATTGCGGTATAGATGAGCAGGCTTATAATGAGGCAGATGGCAAAGTAGATGTTCTCCTTTGGTTCTACGTGGTAATTGAGGGCCTGTGCCATTCTGGTCTGTTGATTTCAGGCCATGAAAATAGTGAAGCTGAACCGAAGTACGTTTCGATTCAGCGCTGCAGAATCTCTGGAAATGAACCGAATATTGACCTTTGCAGGTTAGAAATTAATGTAGTGCGAGATTGCCTTACTTTGTACGCTCCAAAGAACAGTGGTCCAAATGAATTCCAAGTCTTCGAAATTGTGGGATCGCAGATGGAAGCGCGACCTGTTCTTCGGCTTTACATTGATCGGCTGCTTCTTCATCTATCGCTACGAATGGATGTTGTCCTTTCCACCTTCTGGACCACACACTTGGCGACAGGCCGACTGTGTTTCGATAACCGACAATTACTATTCGCATGGCATGCGGTTCTTTTGGCCAGAGATCCATTACCAGATAAGTGACGGGGACAGCTCTGGTTACACCGCTGGCGAATTCCCAGGATTGTACTACTTCAACGCGGCCCTTTGGAAGATTTTCGGAAAGCATCTTGGCATTTCGCGGTTCGTATCAATCCTACTCACATTCTTGGGGTTGTTCGCACTTTATAGGAGCTACATGCTTTGGACTGGAAATTATTTCTGGTCGGTTGTGTGCCCGCTGTTCCTTCTCTCCACACCTGCTATAGCAGAATACGGGTCTAATTTTCTTACGGATGTACCGGCATTCAGCCTTGCCTTGGTCGGATGGTATTTCTTCAGCCGTTTCTATCACGAGAACAATGATCGGCCGCTTGTCTACATGGCACTGTTCTTCATGTTTGCAGGTCTTCTCAAGGTTTCTGCGCTCATTTTCTTTGTTGTCATTTCATCAATTTGGATGTTGGAACGTGTCGGATTGCGACTTGGCCCAGAAGGACACAGAGCCTTTGAGCGCCCATTTCGGCAGCTGGCACTGCTGATCGTCTGCGTACTCGGCATTGTTGCCTGGTATCAGTTTGCAAGCCAGTTCAATTACTTGCATAATGGTAAATACACGTTCAACAGCCCGTGGCCGATCTGGAATCTGAGTGCTGAAGAGATTATCCGTCTTGCCCGCGAATTCTGGAATTGGACGTCTGTTTTCACCATGCCGGTCCTATACTGGTATATCGTTCCCTCATTGCTTTTGGGTTGGATCTTTCTGCTTCACAGATGTAAGCCGTTTGTTCGTTTGGTTTGTGGGATGACCTTTTTGGGTGTGGTGTCCTACTTCGCCTTATGGTATCAGGCCATTGATCAACACGATTACTATTTCGCAAATGCTTTTGTGCTGCTCATCGTTCTCCCACTTCCGTACCTTACATCAGGTGTTCGGTTGAAACCTGTTCTCAGCAAGATCATCAAAGGAATCGCGGTTGCATTGCTTTTATATGGGGTGATCTACACACGCCAAAACTTGGAATTGCGCCACTTTCCTCAAGAAAGGTTCAGTTATCCACTCATGCCCGAACAACCGGTCGGGCTGATGAAATGGTTCCATTGGGAACGAACAAGCCGCACCAAAGGTCTGGATAAAATGGGCCCATTGCTCGATTCGGTGGGTTGCGGACCCGAAATCAAGGTCGTCATCATGCCCGACCCAACGATCAACCATACCTTGATCCTGGTTGACCGAAAAGGTTGGACCTCCTTCGGTGGTCGGGAACCGCGCGAAGTAGTGATGAGTTCGATGCAAAAGGGGGCCGAATTTCTGATAGTGACCCATCCGGACATTTATCTACGGATCGATATGGCCAGCCTTCGTGATTTCAAGGTGGTTTCGTTCGGATGCGCAGACATCATTGACCTGCGGAAGTTCAGAACAGCCGGGACGCCCTGAGGGGAGATCTGCCTTAATTTCAGTTACGCAGCTCCTTCACAGAAGACGCGTTTTGAAGGAAAAATAGCGTTAAAAAATAGCGCAGCCAGCTTATGATGGCTGCGCTTTTTCAAACAGGTTCTAAATGGTTATGGCCAGATGCCCAGATTAGAATAACTCACAGCAACCTTATCAATGGCCTCAACGAAGGCTGCGGTTCGCAGGTCTTCAATGCCTTTGGTGTTTCTCATTCGGTTGCGGATGTTGTCGTAGGCGGTTATCATGGTCTCTTCCAAACCAGAATAGACCAGATCGCGCTCTTCAGCCCCTCGCTCTATCAGTTTCACCGAATCAGCAGAAACCTTCGTTCCGCTTGCGCCTTCAATGGCATCGATGATGTTGTGGTTCATGGTGGCCTGATAGCGCTTTTCCATTCTTCCGAAACGCACGTGTGACAGGTTTTTCAGCCATTCGAAATACGAAACGCTTACACCGCCTGCGTTTATGTAGATGTCTGGAATAAGGATGATGCCTTTTTTTAGCAGCACCTGTTCGGCCTCTGGGGTCACAGGTCCGTTGGCGGCCTCGGCCAATATCTTACACTTAATGTTGGCAGCGTTCTCGCTGTTCACCTGGTTCTCCAGCGCGGCCGGAATAAGAATGTCGCATTCCACCTCTAGTGCTGCACCCGGTCCGCCAAGGTCTTTGGCTCCTGGAAAACCAAGAATGCCGTTGTTCTTGTTCTTGTAGGCGATCAAAGCTTCAGGATCAATTCCCTTTTCATTGTAGATCGATCCATCCCATTCGGCCACCGCAACGATCTTGGCTCCTCCTTTATGGAAGAAATGGGCCGCCCAATAGCCTACGTTACCCATTCCCTGAATGGCCACGCGTTTACCTTCCAGTCCTGTGGTCATACCAAGTTTGTCCATGTCCTCCTTATAGCTGCAGGCATGACGCACTCCATAAAAGACGCCAAGTCCTGTTGCTTCGGTTCTTCCGGCAATGCCTCCGTGGGATATTGGTTTTCCGGTCACGCAGGCAAGGGCGTTCAGGTCGGTCGGGTAGAAAGTGGCGTACGTATCGGCCATCCATGCCATTTCGCGGGCACCGCTTCCATAGTCGGGCGCTGGCACATCAATTCCGGGACCTATGAAGTTCTTCTTCACCAACTCGGTGGTATATCGTCTTGTTATACGCTCTAACATGCCAACGCTGGTCAATCGGGGGCTCACTTTTATGCCGCCCTTTGCTCCTCCGAAAGGTACATCCACCAGTGCACACTTGTAGGTCATCAGCGCTGCCAAGGCCATCACTTCGTCCTGATTGACATGCACGCTGAAACGGATACCGCCTTTGGTTGGTTGACGGTGATGGCTGTGCTCTACGCGATAGGCCTCTATGGTCTCTATCTTTCCTTCGTCATTCTTCACAGGGAAGCGCATGCGGTAAACACTGTTGCAATATTTGATCTGCTCGAGCAACGATGGGTCGTGCGGTAGAAACTGAGCTGCATGTTCAAAGTATTTCAATACATCCGCAAAGAAGCTGTGCTCCCTTTTTTCCGTCAGTACTTCCACTGGTTTTCTTCTCGGTTTTGCCATTTATCTTAGGTTTTATTGATGCCGCAAAGGTTAATAAAATTCACGTCCGCAAACATGCGCTTTATCATATGTAGTTTAAAAAGCTACAGTTAATTGAAGCTGAGTCGTGCGTGGTGAATTGACCTTCAACGGACGCAGTGCATAGGTTCGGTTTGCCACGTTTTTAACCGAAATGCCCAGCTTCACCTGCTGCGAAAGTTCGATGGCACCACGTATGTCGAACACGTGATCACCGGTGTTGTGGCTTTCTCTGAACTCAACCGCGCCCCATCCGAAAAGCGGATCGGCAGCATAGAACACTTTGTCCACATTCTTCATGTAGCTGTAGTATCGGTAGGTTCCAGCAAGCGAAAGTTTGTATTTTTTCATCAGCGTGAAAACGAATTCGATGTCGGCATCTACCAAATGCTCAAACCTGTATTTCAAGATCGGAAACTTATTGAAATCTTCCACAATCTTGTTGTATTCGGCTATATATTCCGGTGTTGATGCCGCATTGGGTGC
>CAMCFW010000259.1 GCA_945874195.1 Chryseobacterium gleum | reverse complement strand
ACCGTTTATCTGCTGAATGGTGGTACCGGCCGCATTGGCCAGAGTCAGGGTTACTGGAAACGCGCTACCCACGGGGTCAACATGTACAAAACCATCTGCAAAACCAAAACAACGGGCATCTGTGGCCTGCGTGGTTATGTTCACATTTCCTAAGGTAACGAGAATGGAATCGATGGCCGGTTGATTATTACATGGGTAATCCCATTCGCAGTAGTATGTGGTGGCCACCGTTGGAGATACTGTAATGGAGGTTCCGGTGCCAAGCTGATTTCCTTGGTCGTCATACCAAAGCAAAGCGTTGTTTGTGGTAACGGGTTCTGGGTCGAACGGAATAGCATTCATGGTGTATCCACCAATTCCATCAGGAATGAACTCATAGCCATCGTTGGTCACCGACCACTGTGTCGGGAAATTTCTTCCTGGAACGATGTGGCCTATCGTCCCGTTGATGTTCTCTAGTCCTTGAATTGCAGCTCCTCCATTCCAAGCAGCGCAAAGCGGTTTGCTGGCTATGTGCATCTCAATCCTGTTTGATGTTTCATAAAGCACCAACTGGTTTGTGAACTCCAAGGTGGTGCAACTGAACATGGCCACGGCATCGTAGGTCACCACAAATCTTCTGTTCGGGGCAATTCCGCAGGTCACTGAACTGACGGTTCCGCTCACTCCCGGATTCGTATCCTGCCAAGGAAACATGATCTTATTGTTTGTGGCAAAGGTGTTGCTCGGTGCAGCAGCATTGATGCTCCATTGCGAACCTCCGTTTGCGGTGGTAAGGTCGAATGTTATGTAACTGTTTGAAGATACCACACACTGGTTGTAAACGTTTCCATAGTATTCAAAATTGAATCCCATGTCGACAACGCCTGTGTGCACATCGTCCGTTAGCGTGTATGTGGCAGGAACCGGATTACTACCGCCTCCTCCATTGAGGATGGCGGTCAACGTCACCGGGGTTCCGTTACATACAGAAGTATCCGCTGGGCCGACATCTATGGTCTGAGCAAGGGCGGGCAGCGAAAAAACCAACAGCATTGCCAATGACAAAGCGTATAGTGTTCCCTTTATGGGTTGAGTGAAGGAAAAGTAGTTCATGGATTACTATTGGGTGGTTGTCAAAGATAGAAAGATGTGATTAGCGTTTGATGGTTACGGGGCCATTAAAGTCTTTTTTGAAAGCAATATTCTCTTTCAGAACGACCGACCACACGTAAATGCCGGCTCCCAGCTTTTCACCTGTGTTGTTTATCCTTCCGTTCCAAGGTTCTTGGGCGTTCGATGTTCGATATACCTCCTGTCCTTTCTGATCGCGGATCACCATTTCAAACGGAACATTCAAAAGAGTAAGCGCAACGGGCATGAAGGTCTCATTCAAACTATTTCCTTCAGGACTGAAGGCTGTTGGGGCTAGAATATCGAATTTGTTGTTATCCAAGCTCCACAAATCGGTGGTGGTGCAACCGAAGCTGTTTTCGACAGCCAAAGTCACCTTCACCTTGCCAGCATCTCTGAAAAGGTGGTCCACCTCGGTTCCCACTGCGGTGCGGCCGTCAGAAAACTTCCAAGTGGCTGTTTCGTTTGGCTGAACGCTGGTTTCGAAATGGTAGAACGGAACGGTCTTGTAGTCAACCAGTTTTTCGGTCGGGACCAGATCTGTGGAAGGGCTCGGATTCACGGAGACCGAAACAACATGGTCATCACTTTGGTCAGCATCGCTGCCATTCAATCGAACTCTATACGTTCCTGGAACAAAGAACGAATGGTTCGGGTTGAGATCAGAACTCTTCGCTCCATCTCCAAAATCCCATACCATCTTTGCCTTTGTGTTCGTAGACTGATTGATGAAATTCACTTCATCACCAACGCACACATTTACTGAACTGGGTAAGAATTTGACCGCGAACGGTTTCTTCTCCGGCTTAGGTGTGATGACAGACGGTTTTAAACCTGTCGTCTGATTCAGTTGCAACGGGCTTGCGTCAACAGGCTTCTTGGCTTCAGCTGTCTGAACTAACGAACTTGCCTCATCAGCCGTTTCGATAATAGCGCTGCTAGGCGATTCAGCAACAGCATTCTTTTTGGCCGATGAGTTTTCTGACTGTACACTAGTACTTTGAAACGAACCGGTGTTCGACTCTGCAACCGGAAGCTCGACCGCCACTATTTCTTCGGGCGTGCCGTTGTCTATCACCGTAACCAGTTCGGAAGCCGATTCTGTGCTATGGCTGAAATACCAGACGGTGGCAATGCTAGCGACCAGAACGGCAATGGTTGCAGCTCCTTTCCAGCCGAATCGGGCGGCCTCGGTGCCAACCACTGTTCCTTCTGGAGGTAGTTGTTTGGCCAGTTCGGCCCAAGCTCCAGCATCGTAGGGCATTTCATAACCCTCCAAGCTCTGCTTTAATTTATCGTCAAATGTGTTACTCATGTTCTGTGTTCAAAATCGGTGTGCAAACTGTTTCTTCAATAACTTCTTCATGTTCATTCTGGCTTTGGCCAAGTTCGATTTGGAAGTTCCTACGCTTATACCTAATGCATCAGCAATTTCCTGATGCGAATAACTCTCCATTACATAGAGGTTGAAAACCATCTGATATGCCGGAGAAAGTTGCTGCATCGCTTCTATGACGTGTTTTGGTTGAATGGTTTCCTCTTCCTTGTCTAAAAATGCATGTTCGTCCTTTTCGTCCGGTAGATTCAGCACCTGATGATCATCATCGGGAACCAGATCCTGATGTTTCTTTCTGCGGAACGAATCGATGGCGTTGTTTGTGAATATTCGCCTTACCCATCCTTCAAAAGAACCATCGTTCTTGTATTTATGCAGGTTTCCGAACAGTTTGATGAATCCTTCTTGGACCAACTCTTTTCCCTGGTCAAGGTCTTTGGTGTATCGCATGCACACACTCAACATTTTACCATAGAACTGTTCGTATATCCGCTGCTGGCATCTGCGATCGTTTCTCAGACAACCCGCTATGAGTTCTTGTAGTTCTTGATCTGTCAGTTGCACGCGGAATGATGACGAAGATGATATTGTGAGGTTGCTTCTGTGTTGCCTCAACATGACCGCAAGGTAAGAATAGAGTAGAAAAAAGGTTATGGCACCGGTAGTTGGTTTTCTGTGGAAGAACGAGGGTAATTGGTACGTGCAACTAGTTCGAATTTCTGTTTTTTGCCTAAGACCTTCTTTTCTACATTTGCCGCCATTCAAACTCAAAGAACTAAATACAATATACAATGAAAGTTACAGTAGTAGGTGCAGGGGCAGTTGGTGCAAGTTGTGCAGAATACATAGCCATTAAAGATTTTGCTTCGGAAGTTGTGCTGGTTGACATCAAGGAAGGGTTTGCCGAGGGCAAGGCCATGGATCTGATGCAGTGCGCCACCCTGAACGGTTTCGACACCAAGATAACCGGTGTGACAAACGATTATTCGAAAACCGCTGGCAGCGATGTGGCGGTGATCACCAGCGGCATTCCGCGTAAGCCGGGAATGACCCGCGAGGAGCTTATCAGCATCAATGCCGGAATTGTGAAGACGGTTGCTTCCAGTCTGGTTCAGCATTCTCCAAACGTTATCATCATTGTGGTGAGCAACCCGATGGATACCATGACCTATCTTGTTCACAAGGCCACGGGGCTGCCAAAGCACCGCATCATCGGTATGGGCGGTGCGCTGGACAGTGCACGTTTCATTTACCGTTTGAGCGAGGCTTTACAGTGCCCCGCTAGCGATGTGGATGGTATGGTGATAGGTGGACACAGCGACACAGGCATGCTGCCGCTGACGCGACTGGCCGTTAGAAACGGTGTTCCAGTATCTGAATTCCTTACCCAGAACAAGCTGGCAGAGGTGGCCGAAGCCACGAAGGTGGGCGGTGCCACTCTTACCAACCTGTTAGGAACAAGCGCTTGGTATGCTCCGGGTGCTGCCGTGTCGGCCTTGGTGCAGGCCATTGCCTGCGATCAGAAGAAGATGTTCCCATGCTCGGTGCTGTTAGAAGGCGAATATGACCTGAACGACATCTGTGTAGGAGCTCCGGTCATCTTGGGCAAGAATGGAATCGAACGGATTGTTGTAATAAGCCTCGATGCTG
>CAMCFW010000258.1 GCA_945874195.1 Chryseobacterium gleum | reverse complement strand
ATCCATCCAATGCCCGTTCGACCTTATCTGAAGGCCGCCCACTTCATCCTGCTTCAAAATGGTGATCAATCCGTAGTCCGTGTGTTCGCCCACGCCCCAGCGTTCGTCCTGACCTCGCAAAGTGGCGGGATAATGGAATATTCTGAATAGAATGAACGGGTCCTTGGTTATTCCGCTTTCAAAATGGTCGGGTGGAAGCCCAAGACTGATGGCAATGCCTTTCATGACCGAATGCCCAACGCAGGTCACTTCGGTCATGTAGTCCAAAACCACCTTGCCAAGTAAATCGGGTTCTTTTGGAAATTGGTTTCCGCCATGCAATGGGGTCTTCGACACCACCTTCGGATGATTTTCAGGTAGTTCCGTTCCAAAGTAAATACCTTCCTTTTGGTCGGGTTTTCCTGATGTAAGTTCGTCTCCGACCGGGAAATAGCCTCTCCACGCACGACCACCCAACGTCATCGAGATCTTCATTTTTTCTTGCTCCGGGAGAGAAAAGAACTGCTGGCTAAGGTCCATCAGTTGAGTTTGCAATCCGATAGGAACGCCATGACCTACCACATAGAAGAAACCATGTTCCATACAGGCCTTCCGGATCTGCACACCCACCTGCGATGCGGCCTTTTCATCTCCTTTAGAAAGAGACGAAATATCGATGACCGGTATTTCAGCAGTGACGGACATCAGAAGGCTGTTCGAGGGAATTGGTTGTTCAACATGGGATCGATGAAAACTTTACCGAATTGGTCAAGTACCTCTTTTCGCATAAAGTTTAGCTTCGCTTCACAAATAAAGAACATTGACATGAAACGAACAGTACTATCCATTATTTCCGCATTCGCTTTTTTATCAGCCAACGCACAATGCGTTCCATCGCCAGGATTTTCAGGCAACGGAATAGCCTTCATGCCAACTCAACTGGATCCTGTTTTCACTTGTGTGGGATGTAGTGATCATGAAGTTGTGATAAGCCTGCAAACATTTGGCGACACTACGTTGTCGGTCGAGTTATCTCCAGGAAATCCGCCTTTGGATGTCACGGTGCTTGCAGACTTTTTCCGATTGGATTCCATTGGAGGACTTCCTGTCGGACTTACTTACACCACCAACTCAGCGTTCGATACAACCTATGATGCAGTAACCGATCCGTTCGGATATTGGATAAATTCAGGTGATACCACTATTGGATTCACTCCTGTTCCAGGTTGCATCAGCATTTCGGGACCCGAATCGGCTTGGAACGCGGCTGTGAGTGGCGGCCCGAATAATGATGGACTTTACCCTTTGACCATTTTCATCGATGCTCGCGCTGCCAATTTCGAACCTGCTGCCATTGCCGATGTGGTGGGTTACAATACCTGGCTCACGGATATGGGCTTCCTACTCGATGCCTTCGGTGACCCGAATTTTACCCCAAACGGAATAAAGTTCGAAGGAAAGACCTTGGATGTACGTGCAAGTGGCGTTGGTATTAACGATGTTTCACTTGCGGAACTCAACGCATTGAATAACTACCCTAATCCGTTTAGCAATGTCACCACCATAAGCTTTGAGGCGATGGAAGCCGGCACCAACTTTGGTCTGATGGTCACCGACCTTCTTGGAAAGACCGTGCATTCTCAGCAGATACAGACGGTGAAAGGATCCAATCAACTGGTTTTCGAGAAAGGTGAACTGCCAAGTGGAGTTTATTTCTATTCGCTTTCGAACGGACAACGAAGCATTACGCAGAAAATGGTGATCGAGTGATTCTTCATTGAATTCTGAAAACCGGGACCAGCTTTTTGATGGCCCCGGTTTTTTTATGCAATCTGTTCAGAATGGTACTGAACCTTAGAATGAGTTTGCTTGTTGAGTTCATCATCAAGGATTTAGAAGACGATTTCGGATGAAAAACATGGCACGAAGGCCTCAAACGACAGCATATTGCAGCAAATGCTCTAAGCGACTTACGTTACACCAAGCGCAACATGAATAGAACTGCTAAGTGCAATGAACATCTGAAATTTGCTGTGGTCTTAAAAAATGACTACCTATGAATCGGCTGGTCATATAATCTATGGTAAGGTTACTACTCCTATTTTTCATTGGTGCCGCTACTCATGAACTCAGTTCAGCGCAAGATCTCAAGCTGAAATTGGAGCATTTGCGCACTTTCAATGGCCATAGTTTCGGAGTTAGAAAAGTGGTTTTCTCGCCAAACGGATCTCATTTCGCCAGCGGAGGTACCCGCGGAGAACTCTTTATTTGGAATGTAGACGGTGATGGAACACTAAAGCAGCTGGAAGGTCACTTAGGTTCGATTTGCGATGTGCGTTATTCGAAAGATGGAAAATACCTCGTATCTGCTGGCGAAGACGGCCAGGTGAAGGTTTGGGATCCCGCTACTGGGGCTCTTGTTCGGCAGATGTACAGCCCTTCCGGAGTGAACAATCCCGTCAATAAGGTGAATTTCGCCACGATTTCGTCCGAAACTGGCACGGTCTATTTTGGAGGAACCAATCGCTTATTATGCAAGGCACAGTTCAAAGACGGTCGGCCCGAAGTGATTTATACCGACCCGAAGGACGAAATTCAATGTGCCACGCTCAGTCCGAACGGTCAAGAATTGATCTTTGCGGTGGGAAAGTACCTTATGGCACTCGACCTCCGATCCGGAAAGATCGTACGCGAATACAACACTGGCGATTGTCTGGTCAATTCATTGAAATTTTCGGCCGATGGAACACGGTTGCTGAGTTGGTGCTCCAATTCGAGGGTCGACATTCGCGACCCGTCAAATTTTTATCTGGACACAAGTTTCAGATCAGGAGCGGGCGGTACGAAATTCAGCAATCTGGCCTTTACGGAAGACGAGAAATATGTGATCACTGGCGACCATGCTTCGCGATTCAACGTTTGGGACCTTGCCAATAAGAAGTTGGTGCTTGATCAAGGCGCAGAGCAGGGAACCATCATGACCTTCGATGTGAAGAGTGGACTCAATTACCTGCTCTCAGGCAGTTTGGACAAGAGCATTAAGCTCTGGCGTATTGTAGAAGATATTCCCGAAGAGCCCAAGAATAAGAAAAAGGTGGTGGTTGAGCCTGCACAGGTGACGCCACATGTTCAAATCATTAAGTATGAAAAGCCGGTTCAAGATGTGCCACAGACATCCGAAGTGAAAAGTCCGACCATTACGAACGTGGTGCTTGGTGAGCCGAAAGAAACGGAGGAAGTTGTTAGGGTGACCGAAGTTGTAACTGAAAAAACTGTTGCGAAAGAATCTGAAAAAGTGGAAGAAATTGCTGAGAAGACAGTAATAGGCACTACAGTTTGGACGGGCGAACCCATTGTTAGTCCGCTTCCAGAATTGAAGAACAGCAGGAGGGTGAAACCCATCAGGAAGGAACACCGGCTGGTATTAAATTCCCATCAGCTCACGTTCGAATTGTGGGATGCTCAGGTGATCGATGGGGACATCGTTTCGATTTATATTGATGACAAGTGCATAGTGAATGAATACAGTATCACGGCAACAAAGAAGGTGGTCACCTTCGATGCATCAAACCATAAGCGGGTCTATCTTTACTTGCACGCACACAATCTAGGTACCATCTCTCCGAATACTGTCACCATGACCGTTTCTGACGGAAATCAGATCTTGGAAATAGAACTGCGGTCAGACCTAACGGGTTCTTCGGCCGTTGAGATCACATTCGAAGATTGAGAGGATTACCTCACGGATTCACATTTTGCCTTAATCGAGTGAGTGACTTTCTTAGAAAAGTAATTATTTGCCTCTTCCTAAAAGAACCGTCTGAATCGTGTAAATGAGAATTTTTATATCGACCAGCAGGTTCATGTTCTCAATATAGAGAAGGTCGAATTTCATCCTTCGTATCATTTGCTCCACATTTTCCGCGTAGCCATATTTCACCATTCCCCAGGATGTGATGCCCGGTTTCACTTTCAAGAGATGTCTATAATGTGGTGCTTGAAGCACTATTTGATCAATGAAATGCTGTCGTTCTGGACGCGGCCCAACTAGGCTCATTTCTCCGACCAACACGTTGAAAAACTGAGGAATTTCGTCCAGTCGCACTTTCCGCATGAATCT
>CAMCFW010000257.1 GCA_945874195.1 Chryseobacterium gleum | reverse complement strand
TGCAAAAAGGCGATAGGTTTTACATATACAGCGATGGATATGCCGATCAGTTCGGGGGCGAGAACGGCAAAAAAATGAAGACCGAGGTCATGCGACATTACATCCTTTCGATGAGAGGAACCTCAATGGAAGATCAACGAAAGGGTCTAGATAAATTCTTAAAAGACTGGCAGGGAAGCCTTGATCAGGTAGACGATATCTGTGTGATCGGGGTCAGCGTCTGAGCTTACTCCAGCAGAAGCTGCGTGACAAACTGGTCCGTTTCTTCCACAAACTCCTGATAATACTCGCCAGTGCCAGGCCCCGAAAATCCGGTGTGTATCCTGCGAACCTTGCCTTTCCTGTCTATGTAAATTCCCGTTGGGAACGAAAGCACATGATTGAGCATCGGCAATTTGGCCGCGGCCTCGGTTTTGCTTGCGCCCCCTGCCAAAAGAATCTCATATGGTATGCTGAAGTGATCCTTGAGCCTGTTCAATGATCTGATGTTGGTCTCAGGCATGTCGCCTTTCTCGAATGCCAACGAAATGACCTCCAACCCTTGAGCATTGAACTTATTGTAAAGCGAAACCAGGTAGGCGGTTTCATCCATACAGTTCGGACACCAACTTCCCATGATCTGCACGATTACCACTTTGCCCGCATACCTTGCGTCTTTGAGGCTTACCGTTTCACCCTTCAGATTCTTGAACGAGAAGTCGATCTCTGTATAACCCGGTTTTAAATGGGTCAAAGTTGTCGGGTCGGGTAATTCGAAGTTGTCGTCTCTGGTTCCAGACCAGTTTTCGTTCCAATGATTTCCAGACCAGAACATGCCTTGGATGTCGTTTCCTCTGATCTTTGCCTTGAACAGAAATACATGCGAACCGTCAAAACAAGAAAGGAACAGGCTATCGCCCGACACATTTCCTCCTAGATAGCGATAGTCGCCTGTGTTGGTGAGGAACGTCCCGAAAGCCGTGTCCCCCTTTTGCTTGAGCTGCCCAATGGCCAGATACGCATTGTCGTTACCCGGGCTGAACTCCACCTTCCAACTTCCATTCACATCTACATTCGGTTCAGAAACGATCGGAAATCTGTGCCTCAAACCTTTGGTGGCCACAAACGGGATGACGTAGTCTCCTTTGCGCGAATGGTCTTGGAATTGCCCAACGATGCGGTCTCCCTCGATCTTTCCTACAAGTGACGTGTTGAAGATCGGCAGACGGACGAATATGCTATCCTTTTCCAGTTCGAATTCATCCGCACGAATTCGCTCTTTCCCGTTCAACGCATAGAACCTGAGCTGTCCGTCCTCGTCTATTATTTCAGCCTGAAAAGGAATGCTCTCTTTTCCAATATTGAACACAAAATGCCAGTTTCCTTCAGGTTGAACCGGTTTTTCAGGCTCTACACATCCTGCCATTAGCAAAATGCTCAGCAGGGCAACGATAGGCCCATTAGCTTTCAATAAACTCGCTTTCGATGGAATATTCAGAGTCGAAAAGGTAAGAAACAGAGAGTTTGCCTTTCATCATGTATCCTTCGCCTGGGGTGAAAAAGAGGCTTTGATCGGATGAATATAGAAAATTCTCTGTTATCCGGTCAACTGTTACTTGAAGACATTGTTGCGTCTCCTTGTCTATGGTCACCACCACGTTCTTAACCGGGATCTGATCATTGAAACTCTTGTAGGTGATGACGAACACGCGCTCAAGAGCAATGGTATCTACTTTGAATGCACCTCGCCATGCGGGTCTGTTGATGTCCGATTCGATGAACACGTCCAGTTCTTCGTTCCAATCGATGTCGCCATATTCAATGATGTGGCTGTGACCGTCTTTGGTCACGTGCTTGCGGACCCGTTGCTGTTTCTCATTCAGCTCAGAAACCTGCTTGGTCATGAAAGATGGCAGATCATAATAATACCGCTGGTCCTCATAGTAAACCTCAGCCGGGTCTGAACATGACGCCAGCAGCAGAATCAGCACTATGTAGTTCAAGCGGTTCAAATGGGTGTTTAAAGGTCGAATTTTATGCCTTGAGCAAGTGGAAGTTCAGTACTATAATTGATTGTGTTAGTCTGTCTTCGCATATAGACTTTCCATGAATCGGAACCCGATTCTCTACCTCCACCCGTTTCCTTTTCGCCTCCAAAAGCGCCACCTATCTCGGCTCCAGATGTGCCAATGTTCACGTTTGCTATCCCGCAGTCTGATCCAGCATAGGATAGGAACAGCTCGGCCTGACGCAAATTGGTTGTCATAATGGCGGAAGAAAGCCCTTGGTCTACCCCGTTCTGCATAGCAATGGCCTCGTCCAATGTGTTGTATTTCAACAGGTATAGGATCGGGGCAAATGTTTCCTCCTGAACGATCTGGAAATGGTTTTTGGCTTCGGCAATGGCCGGTTTCACATAGCAGCCGCTTTCATAACCCTCGCCTTCTAGCACTCCTCCGGGAACCAGAACCTGGCCTCCTTCGGCTTCAACCCTTTCAAGCGCTTTCAAATAGGCCTCAACCGCCATCTTATCGATAAGCGGACCAACGTGGTTCTTCTGATCAAGCGGATTGCCAATGCGCAATTGCCCATAGGCTTTTACCAGACTGTTCTTCACTTCTTCGTAAACACTATCGTGAACGATGAGTCTTCTGGTGCTGGTGCAGCGCTGTCCGCAAGTGCCGACCGCCCCGAAAAGAGCACCCACAATTGAGATCTTCAAGTCGGCATTTTCGGTAATGATGATCGCATTGTTTCCTCCTAACTCTAGAAGCGTTTTGCCCAATCGGGCGCCAACGGCCATGGCCACTTTTCTTCCCATTCTTATGGAACCGGTTGCAGACACCAAGGGCACGCGTTTGTCGTTGGTCATCATTTCGCCAACGGTGTAGTCGCCATGCACAATGCAGCTTACTCCTTCGGGAACATTATTCTCCCGGAATACTCTTTTAATGATGTTCTGACAGGCTACGGCCGAGATGGGCGCTTTTTCGGATGGTTTCCAAACACACACATCGCCACTGACCCAAGCAAGGGCAGAATTCCAACTCCATACTGCCACCGGAAAATTGAATGCAGAAATGACACCGACAATCCCTAAAGGATGATACTGCTCGTACATGCGATGCAGCGGCCGTTCGGAATGCATGGTAAGCCCGTAAAGTTGGCGCGAAAGGCCGACTGCAAAATCGCAGATGTCGATCATTTCCTGCACTTCGCCAAGTCCTTCCTGTAGGCTTTTTCCCATTTCATAGGAAACCAATTTTCCGAGCGAGTCTTTTTTTGCACGCAGCGCATCTCCTACTTGGCGAACCACTTCTCCACGTTTGGGCGCTGGCCATTTCCTCCATTCAACAAAACCTTCCTGGGCTTTTTGTATCACCGCTTCGTAGTCTGAAGCAACACACGCTCCTACAGATGCGATCAACTCGCCATCAACCGGAGAATAGCTTGCTATTGATTTTCCTGACCCCGAAAGATCCACCAGACCGGTGGACGCTGCGGGGTTGAACTCTTTGATATCGAGCGCTTTGAGCACCGCTCCGATCTCTGTATCCATATGAACTGACACCTCCGACATGCATTAAATTTAAACGTTTTGCCAAAGGTAACAAATATGGATGCCTCAGATGGCCACAAACAAATACCCCCACCGAATCAGCCGAAGCGTCAAACGATGGGGGTGAAACCAGGAATTGGAACTGTAATCCAAATTTACAACATTATTAGATAAGAAACACCACGGAAGTAACTTTTTTTTGATGAATGACCTATTATCTTCTTTTAACGGTAAGGGCCAAAAGCCTATCCTCACCAGATTCTCCCTTAATTGGTTTCGACAACGTGTAAACATCGATGTACTCTCTGTTTGCTTTTCGTAAACGGTATTCTACACGATCCACCTCCGGTCTTATGGTCACTTTCGCATGGCTGAGAAGTATGGCCTGAAAGTCGTCCGGATGAAAGTGGTCGTAGGCGGAGGTGCCTATCATCTCATGCTGCCCATAACCAAGCAATGCCGTGACGGTCGATGACAATTCCAAATACTTGCCTTGGGTGTCATGAATTGAAACCATCACATCATCAAGCTGAGTCTCCATGGTCAATGATATTGCCTGTTCAATATCCGAGCATTTGTAAAAATCTACTTCAAGTTGGTCCAGTCGTTTCATGGTA
>CAMCFW010000256.1 GCA_945874195.1 Chryseobacterium gleum | reverse complement strand
TAGGGCCAATGAAGTGATAGGAAAGGAAAGTGTTTCGAAAGGCGGCATTTCCGGCACCATAGTAGACCCGAAAGTGGTTTTCAAACAAGCCGTTCAATTTCCTGCCTCAGCGATCATTTTGGCTCACAACCATCCTTCGGGAAAGATAAAGCCCAGTGAGAGCGATCATCAACTTACCAAAAAACTAAAAACCGCAGGACAGGCACTAGACATTCCTGTGCTCGACCATCTCATAATCGGTGATCGCAATTACTTTAGCTTTGCGGACGAAGGCGTATTCTGATGAAGAGATTATTGACGATCATTGGTGCTCGACCGCAGATCATTAAGGCGGCAGCGCTGAATCGCGCCATCCGAACGAATTTTTCGGACCGATTGAGTGAAATTCTGGTGCACACCGGACAACATTACGATCATGGCATGTCCGATGTGTTCTTTGAACAAATGGGAATTCCGCAACCGCACCACCAACTGGGCATAGGCTCTGGAGGTCATGGAGAACAGACCGGCAAAATGCTAGCTGAAATTGAACGGACGATATTGCTTGAAAAACCAGATGCCGTGGTGGTTTATGGCGACACGAATTCCACCTTGGCCGGAGCATTGGCCGCGGTGAAGATCCACGTTCCTGTCATTCACATCGAGGCAGGCCTGCGATCATTCAACAAAAGCATGCCCGAAGAAGTGAACCGGATAACGGCCGACCACGCTTCTACCCTACTCTTTTCGCCAACAGGTTCTGGAGCGGACAATTTGAAAAAAGAAGGCTTTCTAACTGTGGAACAAGCCCGAAAAAATGGAAAGGCAAGTGTCGACAATTCCTATGTGTTCCAATGTGGCGACCTGATGTACGACAACACACTTTTCTATTCAAAAAAGGCAGACGACCACGCGGCACTTTTCGAAAAGCATGGAATCGACCGCGAGAATTACATACTGTCCACCATTCATCGCCCATCGAACACCGATGACATTGATGTGCTGCTTGGCATCCTTTCTGCGCTGAACGAAATTTCCGTAAGCGATGACATCCAGATCGTTATGCCACTTCATCCACGTACGGCAAATGTGATCCGTTCAAGCCAAAACGCTGATCTGGAGAAGATAAGGACGAACGAGCGGTTCAGCATCATTGAACCAGTTGGTTTCTTGGAAATGACTTTGCTCGAAAAGCACGCCAAGTTGGTGATGACCGATAGCGGTGGCGTTCAGAAGGAAGCTTTCTTCATGAAAAAACCGTGCATCATTCTACGGTTGGAAACCGAATGGACCGAGATCGTTGACAGCGGATGTGCAATCCTTTCCGGTTCAGAAACGGCAAAAATTCTTTCGGCCTACCGACATTTTAGCAACACGCCCATCTCCAATTTCCCGAACATATTTGGCGATGGCAAAGCTGCCGAATTCATCTGCGAGGCCATTCTGGCCAATTTGGACTGATGCTCGTTTACAGTCATAAGGTAACGCCTAGGGTCAGATACATTTTTCAGGTAATGCTGGGCGATATGCTCGGCCTAGCGGTTTTCACCACAAGCGATAAGGATGAATTTGAACGGGAGAAAGGACCGAAGCTGAGCTACACGCACGCTGCGCTTGCAGACGAGATCCATTTCAGATCGCAAGGTCTGCTTCACGATTCGGGCGTTAAGGATCAGAACATCCGTGTCTCCGAAAATCAGAATGGGAAATATTTCTTCGCGCTGAATTCGGCAGACGCGGTAATGAATTTCGATGTTTTTTCCGCCTCATTCTTCCTACTTTCGAGATACGAGGAGTGTCTTCCTCACATTCGCGATCAATACAATCGCTTCGAAGCCTCAGAAAGCATCGGTTTCAAGAACGGTTTCCTTACGGAACCGGTGGTGGACCAATGGCTACTCAGGATCAAGGAGATCCTGTTGGTCAGATTTCCAGAACTTAGCTTCAAACCAAGGAATTACCAGTTCATTTCAACCATTGATATTGACAACGCCTATGCTTTCAAGAACAAAGGGTTCATCAGAACATTAGGTGCCTTTGGCCGTTCGTTCCTTAAACTTGATCTTAAGGAGGTAAAGTATCGAATCAACGTGCTGTTGGGTCGGAGAAAGGACCCCTACGACACCTACGATTTCCAATTAAAGCTTCAGAAAGAGTACGGTCTTAAAACCATCTACTTCTTTCTTTTGGCCGATTATGGTGTGAACGACAAGAACGTTCCGCACAACAATCAAGAGTTTCAGTCGCTCATCAAGCACTTGGCCGATTATGCACAGATCGGCATTCATCCAGGCTTCAATTCAAATCAGAAAAACGAAAATCTGAAGCACGAGAAGAAGCGCTTGGAAAAGATCATGCACCGGCCCGTTACAAGAAGCAGACAGCATTTCCTCATTCTTCACCTTCCGCACACCTACCAACGGCTCATAGATCAGGACATTCTCGAAGATCACTCGATGGGCTATGCCGAACACACCGGATTCAGGGCAGGAACCTGCACGCCTTATCGCTTCTACGACCTCGATCTCGAAACCGAGACACAACTCATGGTCTATCCGTTCACCGTCATGGAGGCCACGCTTAAATACTACATGAAGCTATCTCCTGAAGAGGCCAAGCGGCATATTTCAGACATGGTGGCCAAGGTGCGATCGGTAAACGGAACCTTCATCAGCCTTTGGCACAACGAAACGCTGAGCGATGAAGACATTTGGGAAGGTTGGCGAGGCGTGTTCACCCACTTGGTAAAACAAGCACAACACTGATTTTTTAACAACTCTGTCCGTAGCAGTTTCCTTATATTCACGCTATGGCTTTTCAAGCAGAGATCCAACAGTAAATCTTCATAAAAATGGCAAACATTCTTGGCGGCCATGGGTCGCTTTTCGATCAGTTCCTAGGCGAGATAAGAAATGTGAACGTGCAGAACGACCGTATGCGTTTCAGACGTAACATGGAACGACTGGGCGAACTAATGGCCTACGAAGTGAGCAAGGAGATGGAATGGAACACAGGCGTGGTGACCACCCCGCTTGGCGATGCCGAACTGCCCATTCTCGCCTCGCAGCCCGTGTTAGCAACAATTTTGCGGGCAGGGCTCCCCTTGCATCAAGGCATTCTAAACTATTTCGATCAGGCCGACAATTGCTTCATCTCGGCCTACAGAATGAACCACAAGAAGGATGGCACCTTCGACATAAAGATCGAATACCTATCAAGCCCATCGGTCAAAGGCAGAACCGTCATTCTCTGCGATCCCATGTTGGCAACGGGCGGATCCATGGTCCTTGCCCACAAGGCCCTGCTAAGAATGGGAAAACCGAAGCACGTGCACATAGTGGCCGCCATAGCCAGTCGCGAAGGACTTTCCTACTGCGAACGCCACCTTCCGAAGAACTGCACCATCTGGATCGGTGGGCTTGACGAAGAGCTAACGGCCCATTCTTACATCGTGCCCGGGCTGGGCGATGCCGGAGACCTTGCCTACGGCCCCAAAGAATAATGTAGCCACCATACAACCTAACGACCAAGAAGGCGTAGAGGAGCAGTTCAATTGTGGAAAAGGTCCTTCAAATACTATTGGTCATCATACTGAGTGCTACGAAATTCGTAACGGCACCCATCACGTCCCTCAACATCGGCTTCGGCTATCTCGACACCCTCATCATCACCACCATCGGAGGTCTTCTGGGCGTCATATTCTTCTTTTATGTCAGTGCCGCCATCATGAACCTCCTCAAAGGCGCTCAGAAAAGATCCACGCAAAGAGGCCGACCGAGAAAACGAAAAAAGTCCTTCACCTGGAAGAACAAACTCATTGTTAAGATAAAACGCGACTACGGATTGATCGGGCTGGCCGCCATCACCCCAACATTTCTTTCCATTCCCCTCGGCACCTTTCTGGCCACAAGGTTCTTTCCCGACAAACGCAAAGTGCTCATCTACCTTTGCGCATCGGTCATCGTCTGGTCCGTCATCGTATCCTCGGTGGTCATCATCTTCTGATCCTCCGCTTGAATCACATCCAACACGTTTTCTTCGATCTCGACCGCACCCTGTGGGATTTCGAGTCCAATTCCAGATCCACCCTCGAAGAACTGTTCAGCGAGTTCCAACTGGCGCAGATCCTCGGTGTTTCCGCACACAGGTTCATACACGAATACCAGCGCATAAACGAGATCTTCTG
>CAMCFW010000255.1 GCA_945874195.1 Chryseobacterium gleum | reverse complement strand
TATATCGAAAGCTATTATAACACCCACAGAAGGCACTCAGCTCTTCAAAACATGACTTTAACCGAATTTAATAACTACCTAAACCAATCAAAAATTGCCGCTTAGTGTGCCTTAACTGTTTGTTCAAAATAATGTTGCAAGTCCAGGTTTTGATAATTGACCTTGACCTCCCCCAACCCCTCCTTGTCAGGAGGGGAGCTAGCTCTTTGATCTGACGTTGGATCAAGGCACCGATTCTCCCCCTGAGAAGGGGGAGTACCGCGAAGCGGGGAGGGGGTCAATTCATTCCACCACCACCTTCTGCACCGAGCGTTTGCCGTCTTCGGTGATGGCCTCTACGAGATAGATGCCATGGCTGAAACCGCTCACGTCCATGCTCCATTGTTGACCCTGATTGCCTAAAGCCGACAAGCGTCTGCCAGTAAGGTCACTCAGCCAAACGTGGGTAAGCGGGGTTTTGCTTTCGATGGTGAGGTTGGAAGTGGCGGGGTTGGGGTAGATGGAGAAGGTGAATTCGGGTTCTTGAATTCCAATACTGTTGTTCTCATACAATTCGACAGCATCTAAATAATAAGTTGCGGAGCCCATGTATCCGTAAAATTCATAGTATGGAAGGGGGGCCAGCTGTTGAATAAACAAATTTCCATCGGAATGGAAGGAGCCGATTGTTAAGAATTTTTCACCTCCGCCTGCTACAAATTGACCTTCGATGGTTGTCCATCCGATTGTATCCGAGATAATGTAGTTTGGGCCTCCAGGACTTTCTACTTGTGGCTGTACGTTGAAGAAGTCATTCTCAAATTGATTTACTACGAAATAGCGAGTATCCTCTGCTGAGAAGAAGGCCCCTATTTTATCCGACCCAAACTCGGAAGAATCCGCGCGACTAACTCTCATTCGAAATGTATAGCCTTGACCTGCTTTGAGACTATCTGCTAAGGGGAGCCAAACAAACTCCCTCCAATTTTCGGAATAGTTTAGATAACTCACGAAGTGTGCATATGCCTTGCCATCAAATGCGTCCTGACTTCCGAATATGTTCGTAGGAACACCATAGTTCGAGTTCTGTGCATTGTGGCATGCATTCATATAATCAACGGAGCCACGGGCGCTCCCCAAAAACTCAGTGTGATAAATAGTAGAACTCCCAAGAGAGCAAATAGTATCACCATTAATATCCGTTTCACGGATTTCAAAACTCCAATTTGGAATAAGGTTTCCTTCGGGAACTTGCGCTGTCCCGAGCGTGGGTAGACTAAGAATTATCAGCCAGAACAGTCGCATAGCTAAAGGTATGATGAGTTTTCCATGCTTTAGTTCCAAATAGTGGCCAATTATTACAGGTCTAAGTCCCATGGAAATGCTCAAACACCACCTTCGCCTTGGCCTTTCCAACGGCTTCGGCCAGTTCTTCTTCGGTGGCCTCCTTTATCTTTTTGACCGAACGGAATTTCCATAGCAACTGCTGCGAACTCTTGTCGCTGATGCCTTTGATGTCGGTCAGTTCGGTCTTCACCGTGGCCTTGGCGCGCTTGTTCCGGTGGTGGGTGATGCCGAAACGGTGCGCCTCATTCCGTGCATGCTGAATGATCCTCAGGGATTCTGAACGTTTGTCAATGTAAAGCGGCACCGAATCGCCCGGGAAATAGATCTCCTCCAACTTTTTGGCAATGCCGATGATGGTGATCTTGCCACGCAATCCGAGCTTTTCGAGGCTCTTGACCGCGCTGCTCAATTGACCCTTTCCGCCATCGATGATGATGAGCTGCGGCAGAGCGATGCCTTCTTCCAACATGCGTTTGTAGCGTCTGAACACGACTTCTTCCATCGAGGCGAAATCATCTGGACCGACCACGGTTTTGATGTTGAAGTGGCGGTAGTCGGTCTTGTGCGGCTTGCCATTGCGGAAGCAGACCATGGCTGCCACCGCGTGGTCGCCCTGAATATTTGAGTTGTCGAAACACTCAATGTGGCGCGGCTGCTCCTTCATGCGCAGGTCCTTCTGCATCTGTTCCATGATGCGCGTCACGTTGCGTTCGGGATCCAGGATCTCGGTCTGTTTGTCCTGATCGCGTTTGTAGGAAAGCGCGTTGCGTTCCGATAGTTTGAGCAAGGTGCTGCGGTCCCCACGCTGCGGAACAGTCATCTTCACTCCGGGGATCTCCAAGTTCAATTCAAACGGAATGATGTATTCCTTAGCCTCTGTTCCGAAGCGCTGCGCGAACTCGATGATGGCCATTTTCAACAGTTCCTCATCGGTCTCTTCCAGTTTCTTCTTCAGTTCGATGGTGTGCGCCTGAACGATCGCGCCTTCGATCACGCGCATGTAATTGACATAGGCCGATTTCACGTCCGAAACGATGGAGAACACATCCGCATCCGAAACCACGGGGCTGACCACTGCCGACCGGCTTTGGAATTTCTCCAACAGTTCGACCTTCTCCTTGATGATCTGCGCGTTTTCGAACTCCAACTTTTCAGAAAAATCGGTCATCAGTCCTTTCAGATGCACGTTCACTTCGCGGATGTTTCCACGGATGATCTTCTTGATGTTCTGAATGGCCAGGTCGTAATCGTCCTCGGCCTGTTTGCCCACACACGGGCCTTTGCAATTGCCAATGTGGTATTCCAGACACACCTTGAACTTTTCGGCCTTAATGTTTCCTTGAGTAAGGTTCAAACTGCATGTCCGGAGCGGATAAAGCTGTCGCACCAACTCCAAAAGCGTGTGCATCATTTTCACATTGGCATAAGGGCCGAAGTAAAGCGACCCGTCCTTCACCACCCTGCGCGTGGGGAAAATGCGCGGGTAGGACTCCTTCTTGATGCAGATCCACGGGAAGGTCTTATCGTCCTTCAAAAGGACGTTGTACTTGGGTTGATATTCCTTGATGAGGTTGTTCTCCAGCAGCAGCGCATCCAGTTCCGAAGCCACCACAATGAACTTGATGTCGCTGATACTGCGGACAAGAATGGCCGTTTTGCGGCTGTCGTAGCGGTCCTTTGTGAAGTAGGACGACACCCGCTTCTTCAGGTCCTTGGCCTTTCCAACGTAGATCAGTTTACCTTCCTCGTTGAAATACTGATACACCCCCGGATTGTCGGGAATGGTCTTTAAAATGGTCTGAATATGGTCGGGGGCCTGATTGACACTCACATTGCAAATATAACCTCGCTCAATGCGTACTTTTGGCTAAACATTTAACTGTAATCATGAAAAAACTAATACCCCTATTTGTACTGGGAGCGATTGCATCTGCAAACGCCCAAGTGGTGATCGATGAAAGCGATTTTCCAGCCATTGGCGAAATCATTGTATATGGTAACGATGGCGATATTTCTGACGATACGCTTGCATTCAGCCTAGGTGGTTCTGGCGGAGGACAGACCTTTGACTGCAGCCCACTAGAAACAGACGAGCTCAGAGAGGTAGGCTTCTATGACCCAAGTACTGTGCAGAGCGGTTCCGATTTTCCAACTTCAGATATGGCCGTTGATCAAGTTGGAGGCATCTATGCATTTGCCGAAATAGGCAATGGAGAAGTGAACATCATTGGACTTGGAGGCGATTTTGCCGGCCAACTGGGTAGCCCTATTCCGATCGTAGTTTCGTTGGTGGCTTCCAATCCGTGGAGGCTTTTTGAGTTTCCAGCATCTATCAACTCTACCACACTTAATGACACTGCTGTTTTCGAAGGCAAATTCTTCTCTACCGGCCTAGTTCCATCGCCATTCAATCTGGTTTGGAACCCCGATTCGGTGCAAGTAAAGAGAGTCATTTACTATTCGGCAGACGTTGATGCTGACGGAACATTGACCGATCCGCTTGGGGGCACGCATACCGTTATCCGAATGAGCGTGGTTGAGACCAGCATAGACACCATTTGGGGATGGACCCAGTCGGGTGGTTGGGAACGACCTAGTTCCATAGTTGAAAGCCAATTGGGTGTTCCAAGCAATGTAACGGTCAACAGAAAGAGATACATCGGCAAAGAAGTTGGTTTTTATGTGGCCGACATCGTTACCGAAAACGGATTGCCAATTTCGGGTTCTTTCGTATCAGGACCATCAGAATGCTGCACGGGTGTTGAAGAGATCGTAGCGCTGGGACAGTCGGTTCTGTATCCGAACCCTACCAACGATGTGGTCCGAGTGCGAACAGGTGGGGAGATCTATGAGTTCAATGTATTTGACATGAGCGGAAAGCTTTTGATGTCGCAGCTGTTGACCACAGATG
>CAMCFW010000254.1 GCA_945874195.1 Chryseobacterium gleum | reverse complement strand
GAAGGTGAATACCCTTCTGCCGATTAGTTCGTGATCTGCGTGGTGGAGGGAGATTCGCCTTTGTCCAGAGCTGAAGTACTCATACGTCTCATATCGGATCAGCGAATCGGCCGAATCATAGAAATACCTGCGATACAGCTTGCCGTCATCCTGATAATAGCGGTATTGCGTACTTCGGTTCAATTCACCGTTAGACATGTAACGCTCGCTGATCCGTTTCCCGTTATCATAACTGATCTCCAGCGTGCTGTCGTTCGCACCGTGAACAATTATCCAAAGACTGTCCATTTCATTATAATGCCAGGTCTGAACGCGGGTTGTCGTTCCCGGAAACTGCTCGGTAATGGAAACCGTCTGTCCGTTTACAAATCGCTCGATCCGTGTCTTTCGCAGGGTCAGGCCATCATCAAAGAAATCCGCGATCTTCAACGTGTCCGCCTGATGCGCAAATTCCACATAGCCTTCCGAAAGGTCGTTGGAATACCGGTACTCACGGCAAACTGTGCCTTCCGCGCCATCGCCATCGCAAGGCACAAGCCCATCCGTGGAACACGAATAGAGCACAATTGAGAACAGCAGAAGAAGCAGGCTTTTCATATCGGACGGTGAAAATAGAAATATCACCATTTGGTTAAGGTCAGAAATATGTCGCTCGGATCGATCGCGAAAGATTAAATTTGAAATTCCTTTGTAAAAGACAATGAAGCGAAATCTACTTTTCCTATTATTCGGTATAGGCTGCCTATCAGAAACTACGGCCCAGTCAGTACTTCGAGGTCCGTATCTTCAGTTTCCAACTTCAAGCAGCATGAAGGTAATGTGGCGCACCGATATTGCCACCCCTAGTCGTGTCTATTATGGCACTAGCTTGGCAACGGTCATGGACAACCAGATAGAAGGTGTTGTTCCTGTTACAGAACATACGGTCAATATCACAGGGCTCGACCCCTACACCGAATACTATTATGCCGTAAGCGATGGCAGCACCGTACTAGCAGGGGGTGACATGAACCATCGTTTCCGCACTTCGCCCGTTATTGGAACTGTTCAGCCTGTGCGTGCTTGGGTCATTGGCGATTTCGGGAAGGGGAACGAAAAACAGATGGATGTGAAAGAAGCCTTTCTGGATCACGTTGGCGACAACATGCCCGACCTTTGGCTTTGGCTAGGCGACAACGCCTATGACGAAGGGACTGATGAGGAATTCACACAGAAAGTGTTCGGAACACAATACGGCTATGGCGAGGTTTTCCCTCGCGTTCCGTTCATGGCCACACCAGGAAACCACGATTATGGTTCCGTTTTGAACATCCTCACCGGGGCCGACCCAACAACTCATTCCGGACCTTATTTCGACATTGTGGATGTACCCACCAATGGCGAGATCGGTGGCGTACCATCGGGCTACGAGCTTTATTATTCATTTGATTATGGGAACGTCCATTTCGTGTCGTTGAACTCAGAGATCGGAGCCATTGTCAACGGTTCGTGGGATTGGACAGGTGCCAGTCCGTTCAGTAATTTCAGTAGCTCACCGTTCACAGATTGGCTTCATGCCGATCTTCAGGCAAACGACAAGACCTGGGTTGTAGCCTACGTTCATCAGCCTCCGCACACCGATGGTTCGCATGAATCGGACGCTTTCTGGGAAGTTTACATGAAAGCAATGCGCGAGAACATTGCACCGATACTCGAAAGCTATGGCGTTGATCTTCTTTTGGCCGGTCATAGCCACGTATACGAAAGGTCATTCCTTATCAACGGGTTCTATGACCTTCCGGCCGAGTTCAATGTGGCCCAACACGTGGTCGATGGTTCGAGCGGAAAACTTTCTGACGGAACTCCCTATGTCAAGTATTTCGATGGCCCGAACCCGAATTTCGGCACCATGTACATCGTTCAGGGAAACTCAGGTAGCAACGACTCTGACGCCAATCTTCAACATCCGGCCATGTACGCTGGCCACGGTTGCGATACCTGCGTTGGTTCAACAATGCTTTATGCGCATGGCGACACCTTGATGGGTTATTACCTTACCAAGGATGGCGAGATCCTTGACGATTGGACCATCATCAAGAAGAATTACCCAGCGTCTGTAAATGAGAACACCTTTGTTTCACCAATCTCTTCTCTCGATGTTTATCCGAATCCATTCACTGGCGAGACAACGCTGAGTTTTGAGGTGAACGAGAATCTTTGGGCAAATGTGGAACTGACCGATGTTTCGGGCCGCATCATTCACGTCTTTCATAGTGGGATGTTGTCGCCTGGTCAAAAAAAGTATCTCGTCAATTCGAATGAACTCGGATTGACCAACGGAGCTTATCTTTTGAGGGTGATGTCTGACCGCAGACCTGCGGTGGCCCGCCTCATAAAGCTTGAATAATTGAAGAGAATTATCTTCTTACTTTTGCTTGGTGGTCCGTCAGTCTGGGCTCAGCAACTTCATTTTGGCGGCACCATAAAAGGCATTGCCGATGAAAGTCTGAAGATGCAATTGCCGGCAGATCATTTTGGTCGGGTTTCGAAACAGGACATATCAGTTTCTAAAGGAGCATTTTCCGCATTGATCACCATTCCTGCTTCGGGATGGATGAAACTGAGCTATCATGGTAAAGACCGCGAAGTGTTTGCTTGGAAGTATGCTGATTCGTTAAAGATTGTATTTGAAGCCGATTTTCTGGAAGACGGAGCCCAGATGACGTTAAGTGGAGACGGTGCGAACATTTCCGCGTTCGAAGATGAGTTGAACAAACGGTTCGGGGCCAAATTATCGATCGAATGGCTTAATGGACAGGCAAAGGACGCTTCGAATATCGATGCATTGGAAATGGAGACCTTCCGATTACGGAATGAGGCCATTTCATTGCTCGAAAAGCATCAACCCGCACTTCCAGCCCAATTCGTTCAGGCTTATAAGAACCACTTCAGCTATTACTATTATCTCTCGTTGTTCAAATTTTCGGAGGCCAGATCGGCCTCAAGCAACATTCCGAAGGCCACGGAGGTGCCCAAAGTGCTGATCGAAGGCTTGACCTGGGATAGGATGAACCGAAGTTCAGAGTTGGACAGCCGATTCTTCAGAGCCTTTCTCTTACAATTTGTGAATTACAAGGCATTGGAGAATTACGATTTCATGAAGTTTGCAGATAGGCACACCAGTGTTCAGGAAGCATACAATCTGGCGCGCGAGAATTTGAAAGGAGAAGTCCTTCAGTATTTTCTGACCCAGACCCTGTTGGCGCATGCGGCCAATGTTCAGCCATCATTGCTTCGTCAAATGCACGAACAATTGAGAAAAACGGAGAATGCCGAGGCAATGGTGAAATTGGTGGACGACAGTTTGGCAAGCAGGCTGGCCGCCAAAGACGATCTGCTGATTTTGGAAATTACCGATGTTCAAAAGCCGAAGGACGAGATCGATGTGGAAGTTCAGGGACTTGATGGTAAGAACTTCAAATTGTCGGAACTGAAAGGCAAGGTTGTTTACTTGGATGTTTGGGCCAGTTGGTGTGGGCCTTGCAGAAAGGAGTTTCCTCATTCAAAAACCTTGAAGGACAAACTTTCGAACAAGGAAAAGAAGAGCATCGAGTTCCTTTACATTTCTATCGACAACACCGAAACAGTTTGGAAATTGGCCATTGAAGAACTAGGCATTGAAGGGTTGCATGGCTTATCGAAGGGAGGTTGGGGTTCGGAAGTAACGGCCAAATTCAAGGTGAGCAGTATTCCGCGTTATCTGATCCTTGATAAGAAGGGAAACATTGTGGATGGCAATGCTCCCAGACCGAGCGACCGGCGGTTGCTTGAGATTCTACAGAAACTGGCAACCCAGTAAGATCACTTCACCTTCATGTCATCGCCAAGCCAATTCTTGCCGATATACAATTTGAATTCGTCATTTTCAAGGTCGGCAAGTATACAGTCCACCTTCCTATAAACCTTGTGGGTCTGAAAATTCATGCCCACATCAAGAAGAACGGTGTAGCATTTCACCCCATTCCATTCGGCCACACCGGTAATGGTAGAATTGACCGTCTTGCCTTCTCCCTCCTTGTTCTTCACCTTAAAACTCACCTCGCGCGTAATGTTCTTTTCCTTCGGAAATGAGGCGTTCATTACGGCAATGCTCTTGGCGTTGATCACACAATATTTCAGGGTGTCAACCACCGAAGCGGTCCAAAGCACGTTGGTCTCGGTAATATGAACCGGCTCCACTTTGGCCACCGTGGTCGTTT
>CAMCFW010000253.1 GCA_945874195.1 Chryseobacterium gleum | reverse complement strand
TCAAGGTGAAAACGAATTCTATGTCGGCATCTATCAGGTGCTCAAACCTGTATTTCAGGACCGGGAACTTGTTGAAATCCTCAATTATCTTGTTGTATTCGGCTATATATTCTGGTGTTGATGCCGCATTGGGTGCAGTTGGAATGATTGAGCTGGTTGATCGGTTCGATAGCGCAATGCCTTGATTGTCCACCCCATAAACCTTGTCTGGGTCAACCGCTTCTGGATGAGAATAGGTGTAGCCTGCCAAAATGTTCATGCCGAACCAGTCATTGAACTGGCCGTTTCCGATGAGCGAAACATCGACCCCATACACGCGTGCATCGCCTGTATTGAGCGACTTGAAGGCCAAGGGAAGTGATGCAGTTGGGGGAGCAAAGTTTCCGGCACTGAACTCAACATAATTGATGTAATACTGATAGAAACCCGCCACATCCAAATAACCACGGAACTTACCAACCTTGATGCCCTGCATTAGACCTGCTTCTGCTGCATAGCTTCTTTCAGGCTTCACAGCGGGGTTCGGCACGATGGGCAATCCGCCCACGGTGGTGAAAATGTAACGCTCCGCAATACTTGGGAAACGGAATCCCTCTCCGAACGAGGCGCGCAAAAAGCCCTCCTTCCAAAGTCGGGTGCTGGCCCCGATTCGGAATACTGGTCGGATGATGGTGTCGTTGCTGTTCACCGAAAAATACTCGAAACGCCCACCCCCGTTCACGTTCAGTCTGTTCCAGAATTTCTTGTCCAACTGAACGTACGCGGCCACGTTGCTTGCATTGCTTTTTCCGTCACCGTTTTCGTTTCCAATATAGAGTTGAGCCTCAGAAATGGCATACTGGCCCATGGTTCCAACCGTGATGGTGAAGTCTTTGATCTCTGCAAATCGATGGGCGAACTGGTATTCGCCAAAGAACACATAGTTCAAATTCCCCTGATTGTTGTCGTTGTCGTTGTTCTGATGGAATATACGGGTTCGAAAGGTGTGTTTCGAACCCTTGCTTCCAGAATAGGTGATAAAGGGGTCAATATTGAAAGAGGTCTGAAGTGTTCTGGTTATACTTCCGTCATAAGGACGGTAAAGCCCCCAGCTGTTGTTGAGCCATAGCAAGGTGGAAGTGCTTTTGGCATACATCACGTTCGCATTGATCCCATAGGCCAGACCTGGTTTTGATTTCGATCGCTTTCTCAGGTTCACATTGAAACGGAATCGGTTCGAAAATTCTTTACGTGGTGCATGATAGGAGATAACGTTTCCAAGGGAATCGCGTTCGTCCACTATTACTCCAACTCCATTAATGATTGTGTCATTATTCAATGGGTTCGTTTGTCCGGTAATTACCGGCTCGGGTCCAATGAAACCGTTGTCTATTAGAAAGTTTCCTCCCACCACAACGTCTAGGGTTCCCACCTTGCGCGAATGGAAGAAGTTCATTCCACCATAGATCGGCAGATCGTCCGCATCCCACCATCGTGCTTCTTCATCTTCAGGAGCGCTATAAAACCCAGTGTAAAGGTTGATCTTGGTCTGTGGCTTGTCTTTTGGGTAAGCGGTTCTGATGTTGATGATACCATTCAAAGCAGAAGAACCATAAAGAACAGACGATGCTCCTTTTATCACCTCGATCTGTTCGAGGTTCTCAATGGGAACAAATCCCCAGCTTGGTCGTCCGGCATCTCCCGAAAGGATAGGCAGGTCATCAACCAATAGCATGACGCGCGAACCGGCCCCAAAGCTGTATCCGCTACCGCCCCTCATTTGAGCTTCACCGTCCATGATGGTAAGACCGGGTGTTTGTTCAAGTGCGTCTTCAGCCGTTGTTGATCCTCTGCTTTCGACAATGGCAGGCTTAATCACAGCTACTGAAACAGTAAGGTCTTCAACCTTCTGCTCGAACTTTCCGGCTGAAACAACCACCATGTCCATTTGCTTCGATTCCATTCCCAAGGAAACATTCAATGTGACAGTTTCCCCTTTTTTGATGGTCACCGATAAAGTTTGTGCTTCGTAACCGATAGATGTAACGACCAGACTCTGGGCACCTACAGGAAGAGAAAGCGAGAATTTTCCGTCAAAATCTGTGGCAGTTCCACGGCTCTTGTCTGCAGCCCACACCACGTTTGCACCGATGATGGTTTCGCCAGACGATTTATCCTTGATGATTCCCGTCACGGTTCCATTGTCCTGAGCAAAAGTTAAAAGCACTAAAAGCACTAGGACCGAAGTAGTAAATATTCTTTTCATGTATTAGATTTCAGCAGTTTAGAGGCTAAATTTAGAACGGGGACGAATATATCAATATTTGTACGGTTGGACAGACAGGAGCAGACACTATATCTTATTGCGCTAAGCAAGGTTGCTGGGGTAGGCGATGCACGTGTGAAGAAGTTGGTGGCTTATTGCGGTGGGGCCAAGGCGGTCTTCGAACAGTCGAGAAGGTCCTTGGAGAAGATCCCGACCATCGGTGCCGTCATTTCGGATGCGGTAAGTTCCAGCGAAACCCTTCGCAAGGCAGAAGAGGAAGTTGCGTTTGCAGCAAGCAATAACGTTGCGGTCACCTCGTTTTTGGATGAAGAATATCCGCAGCGCTTGAAGCATTGTGAAGATGCTCCGGTGGTGCTGTATTCCAAAGGCAAGGCAAGCATTAATCCGGAAAGGGCCATCAGTATTGTGGGAACACGGAGTGCCACGCGATACGGAAAGGAATTGACCGAATCTTTCGTTGAAGGATTGAGCCGATCGGGCGTGACCATCATTAGCGGATTGGCCTATGGCATCGACATTTCGGCCCACCGGGCCTGCTTGAAAATGAACGTTCCCACCATTGGCTGTTTGGCACATGGTCTCGACCGCATTTATCCCGCAGAACACACCAACACCGCCAATGAAATGCTTGAGAACGGGGCGCTGATCACCGATTTTCCGATAGGGACCCGACCCGATCGGGAGAATTTTCCGAAGCGGAACAGGATCGTGGCGGGCATGGCAGATGCCACGGTGGTAATAGAGGCAGCGGCCAAAGGTGGCGCTCTTATAACTGCCGAACTGGCCAACGACTATAACAGGGATGTTTTTGCCGTTCCTGGAAGGGTGGGCGATGTGCACTCGGCCGGGTGTCATCAGTTGATCATGGCCAACAAGGCTGCGCTTGCAACCTCTGCCGATGACATTCTCAAAGCCTTATCGTGGAACGTGGACCCGGCCAAGACCAAAGCCCCCGCCCAGACCCGACTGCTGGTGAATTTGAGTTCTGATCAGGAAAAACTTGTGGCCCTGCTTAGCGAAAAGCCTCAGCGAATTGACATGCTCACCGTGCTTTCAGGATTCAGCATGAACAAGGTGGCTTCCATCCTTTTGGAACTTGAGTTTGACGGCATTGTGGGCAACCTGCCCGGGAAGGTGTATAAGCTGAATTAGCGCAGGACGTTGAGTGCAGCCTCAATGGTCTTATCGCCTTTGTTGATGATGGGGTAGAAACCATCACCGTTCCATTTGCTTCGGGCAATAAGCGCCTTCAAGTGATTCAGCACATCGGCCTTGGCCTCTGCCGCACCTTGTGTGTTCACCTGCCGACTGCGGGCCAAGCTTAGAAGTTGTTCGTAATCCCGTTCTGCGAAGGCAAAGCGTTGTGCAAATTCGGATGCGCTTTTAAACCGGTCCAACGATGCGCGGTTTTCGGTTGAATAATTCAATGAGAATTCGCGGATCACGCCCGAACTCATCAATTGGTTGTGAAATTCGGTATAGCCGCTTGTGTCAAGTTTCACGAAAACATCAGGAACGATTCCGCCACCTCCATAAACGGTCTTTCCACCAGGCGTAACGTATTTCTTCTCTTTGTCGAGCGATATGCTGTCGGCCTCATAGAGCTCACCGCTGGTTATCCGGTCTAGGTATTCAGCATAATAATCCTCGTCTTTTCCATAAGGTCGCTGAATGCTTCTTCCGGTTGGCGTGTAATAGCGGGCAATGGTCAAGCGCACGGCCGACCCATCTGAAAGCTCAACCTGTTCTTGCACCAGACCCTTGCCAAATGTTCTTCGTCCGACAATGGTGCCGCGGTCGTTGTCCTGAACGGCACCCGAAACGATCTCGGATGCTGAAGCCGACCCTTCATCGACCAGGATAGCAAGCTTCCCGGTCTCAAAAGTTCCTTTTTTGGTGGCAAAAGCGCTGTCCTTTGGTCGCGCCCGGCCTTCGGTGTAAACTATAAGTTTTCCGTCTCCTAGGAACTCATC
>CAMCFW010000252.1 GCA_945874195.1 Chryseobacterium gleum | reverse complement strand
GGTCTGAGTTCGCATTCGCTGTTCGAGAGAAACGTTACGCATTGCAACACAAGGGAGAAAGAAGGGCTTGAAGCCTTTGGCCTTTGGTTCAGGGACCAGGAATTGGGCAAGGTGAATCTCTCCGACCTATACGAAATGATGCTTTTGTTGGAGTTTCCCGTCAGGAATGGGGCGGTTATACAACATGCAGAAAACCTGAATTCGATAGGCTCGTTCTACACGCCCAATGAACTGGCGGACCGGATCGTGGAATTGACACTGAACGACCACATCCTGAGAAACACAGGAATAGACCGTTTCTCGACCGGTTCGCCATCGAAGGACCAGATTCAAGTTGTGAAACAACTACTGGAACAGGCCAGCTTTGCAGATCTTTCGTGCGGAACAGGGAGTTTCTTTTTAGCCATTCTGCGCTATTGCGAAGCTCATCTTTGGGCCGATAAAGAATGGGTCTGCAAAATTGCCATGAACTTCCATGCGATTGAAGCAGATGCTTTGTCGCTTGAAATAGCGAAGCTAAGGGTGCTGGAAGCCATAGGCGAACCAGATCTGTATGAGGAATTGAGTCGGAAGTTCTTACAAGGCAATCCGCTGATCGCACCGAACCGAGATTATCCGACCTACGATTTCGGACCCCGGTTCTATTATCACAACGGGCTGGCCTTAGGGCCGAACGAGCTGCCAACCTGTGATGTGGTCCTTGGAAATCCGCCTTGGGGAACGGTTGATTTCGACCTTGGCGAATACTTACATCTGCTTTGTCCGAATTTGGCTGAAATTGAAGATGAAACGGAGTTGGACAAGGCACTTGAAAGAGTGGAAGGAACACATCCGCGGCTGTACGATTGGTTGCTGAACCTTGATGATGCTGCCGACCTTGCCGTGGAAGACATCTACAATGACGGTCGTTTTGAACATTCAACCTCAGGCGGTTTGCAGACGAATGTACTGTTCACCGAACTCTGCGATGGTTTTTGCAGTGCTAATGGCACGGTAGGTCTTCTGCTGAAAGGTTCCACCTTAGCTGACCCTCGAAACAAAAGGTTGTGGAATCACCTATTCGACCGCGGACGTGTTTCGGCCCGCTTCGACCTCAACAACAGCAACAGAATTTTCAACATTGAAAGGACCGAGGAGTTCAGTGTGTTGATATTGGGATCGGCCACAGGAAAAGGAACCGTTCACCGGAAAGCCCTGAGCCTCGTAAGCGAGCTTACATAATTTCCATCCCTTTTCGTGGCCGGACCGATAGCATGGCAGAGGGGCCTTTCAGGTCGATGCTTATCCCTGACCTAGCTTGCTCAACTTTGCGAAAAACATACGCATCTTGGATTCTGCCAATCAGTTCATACTTCGCAATATAAAACAGCTTGAAATGGTGGGTGTGCTGATGCGCATCGGCAGTTTCAGCGTGGTTAGCTGGATAGGGGGACGATAGCCCTTTCATAGCCGTGTGGTTCTTCAACACGCTCGATGATGTACTGCTTACCTGGTGTGCTACGCTTAGAAAAGACAGCGCCTATTGGTTACTCAATGGTTCTTGGATCCTGGTGGGAATTGTGGGCATGTTGAGGGCCGTTGGCATGTTGCACTGATCAGCCCATTCCATACTCGCGCTCCACTTTCGCAATGCGAACGCGGTAGCCCTCATACCATTTCTCCTTGCCCAGTTTCTTGGCATAGAGATGTTTCTGATACTTGGCCCATTCCTGAATATCCTCCAAGCTTCGCCAGTAGAGCACGGCCACCCCGAAGCCTTCGGCATTGCGTAGTGTTTCGGCACCGTAATAACCATCCAACTTGAGGGCTTCGGCATAAAGCTCATCGTTCAGTTCAGAATAGCCATCTTCCAAGGTGGTGCGCTGCGAGGTGAAGATGACCGCGTAGTAGGGAATTTCCGGGGTTTTGGTGAACATGGGACTGACCGCGATAGTGGGATGCTTATTCACTGTGAACATTGGATAAATAGTCCCATTCAAATATGATTGGCATGTGGTCTTTTAATTATCCCCAAAAAACTGCTTGCTGCCAGTAGCATCGAAAGAGAAAGCCTTGTCGCTTTCCATTCTGTCCAGTTTATTGGACACGGCCAAAGTCCAGAGAACGAGTTCCATGCAGAAGAGTTTTTCGTTGTGGCTGCGCTTGCCGCAGTGCTCATTTACCAAGGCCACTAAGGGTTTAATGCTGAGTAGATTGGCGTTGAATTCTTCGTCTGTATCCGTGTAGTTCAGTTCCACAAGATTGCTGCTGTCAAACCACGTAATGATGTCCGTGTAAGGTGTTTTCACTCCTGCTTTTTCCAGATTCGGGATGCGCGGGAACAACTTCTCAAACTCCGTTACCACAGCCTGATCGATGAGGTGCTTGGCCACTTCGGTGGCACCTTCTTGCTCCCCTTCGTACACCAACTCGATCTTTCCCGTAATGGATGGAATGATGGACATGAAATCCACCAATCGAATGCTGGTCTTTTCTTCTCCCGACTCGATCAGACGGAGATTGGCAGCCGCCATCAGGTTTTCCATGGCGCTGATGGTTAGTCGTGCGCTGACTCCACTCTTGGCATCCACATATTCGCTGTCCCGTGCTTCAAAGGCCACCTGCTCCAACAGGTCTTTGGCCAATTCGCACATGGCGATGTTACTTCGGTCTGCTTCCGATAGCCGCGCTTCCTGCTCGGTTATCTTCTTGGCAAGCGCAATGCTTTTCGGGTAATGCGTAAATATCTGCGAACCGATACGGTCTTTCAGTGGCGTGACAATGCTTCCTCGATTGGTATAATCCTCTGGGTTTGCTGTAAAGATGAACTGAATATCCAGCGGCATTCTGAGTTGAAAACCTCTGATCTGAATGTCGCCTTCTTGCAAGATATTGAAGAGCGAAACCTGAATACGCGCCTGAAGATCGGGCAATTCGTTGAGCACAAAAATGCAACGATTGGCGCGAGGAATCATGCCATAATGCAGCACGCGCTCGTCCGAATAAGGCACTTTCAAAGTGGCAGCCTTTATCGGGTCAATGTCTCCGATAAGGTCAGAAACATTCACATCGGGCGTAGCCAGTTTTTCGAAGAAACGGTCGGAGCGATGCACCCAAGCAATAGGCGTTTCATCTCCCAGTTCGGCCAGCGTGTCTTTCGCGAACTTCGAAATCGGATTATACGGACTGTCGTTGATCTCGGAGCCTTTTACGATCGGCATGTACTCATCCAATAAACTGACCAAGTTCCGTGCAATTCGTGTTTTTGCCTGTCCGCGCAACCCGAGCAGGTTGATATGATGCCCCGCCAGAATGGCTTTCTTCAATTGCGGCACCACGGTATCATCGTAGCCCCACAATCCTTCGAATGCAGGTTCGTTGGCACGAATACGTGCAATGAGGTTCTCCTTCAACTCTGCGCTAATGCTGCGTTCTGCATAGCCGGTTGCCTTCAATTGACCAAAGGTCGTTTCCTTCTTCATTTAAATACGTTTGATTCTGTTCTTCTCGTAATCTTCAAATATCATTTGCCCCAATCCTTTCAATCCTGTAAGGAAGGCCTTACCGTTGTTCTGTGCCGTGAACATCTCCACAAATTTCCGCAAGTAAGGATCGGACGCGATCATGAATGTGGTGATCGGTATCTTCAGTTTCCGCGCCTGCGCGGCCTTGTTCAGGCACTGATTTACGATCATCTCGTTAAGACCATTGCTGTCTTTGTAATACTCTCCGTTGGGCAACCGCACACAGCTTGGCTTGCCATCCGTTATCATGAAAATCTGCTTGTTGGTGTTTCGCTTGCGCCTCAGAATGTCCATCGCCAATTCCAATCCGGCAACGGTATTGGTGTGATACGGGCCTACCTTCAAATACGGCAGGTCTTTCACCTGAATGGGCCAGGCATCATTTCCGAACACAATAATGTCTATCGAATCCTTCGGGTATTTGCGATGGATCATTTCCACCAAGGCCATTGCCACCTTTTTGGCAGGCGTAATGCGGTCTTCGCCATAGAGGATCATCGAATGGCTGATGTCGATCATCAGCACGGTGCTCATCTGCGCTTTGTGCTTGGTTTCTTCTACTATCAGGTCGTTCTCGGTGAGTTTCAGGTCACCGATGCCGTGGTTTATCTGTGCATTCTTGAGGCTCTCGGTCATATCCACTCGCGAGAAATCATCTCCATAATTGTAAGGGCGGTTATCGCCATCCTTCTCATCTCCCTGCCCTACTTTCTTGGTTCGGTGATTACCAACTCCGC
>CAMCFW010000251.1 GCA_945874195.1 Chryseobacterium gleum | reverse complement strand
CATGCCAAGGCCAATGTCTAATGTTCGATCTGAAGCAGGTTTAGCTTCCGAAATCGTCAAATGCAACGTTCTCTGGTGGAACTCCCCAATCATCGCACATTTTCAAAACTGCCTGATTCATCATAGGAGGTCCACAGAAGTAGAATTCGATATCCTCGGGCGAGTCGTGCTTCTTTAGGTATTGCTCAATCACCTGGTTGTGAACGAATCCAACAAATCCATCTCCTTCTGGGTCATTGATGTCCTTCTTCACCACCCAGTTGTCTTCTGGCTTGGCATCCGATAGCACCATGTAGAACTTGAAATTCGGGAAGTGCTTCTCAATCTCACGGAAGTAGTGGATGTAGAACAGTTCGGCCCGTGATCGTCCACCGTACCAGTAGGTGACCTTGCGATCTGTTTTAAGCGTTTTAAACAGTTCGTAGATATGCGAACGCATAGGCGCCATACCTGCACCACCTCCAATATAAAGCATCTCCGCATCTCCTGGCTTGATGAAGAATTCTCCGTACGGACCTGAAATGGTACACTTGTCTCCAGGTTTCAGGTTGAAAATGTAAGAAGAGGCAATTCCGGGATTGATATCGGCCCATGTGTTCTTGGCTCGATCGAAGGGTGGTGCAGCAACACGGATGTTCAACATGATATTCCTACCCTCTGCAGGATAGGAGGCCATTGAATATGCACGTATAACCTCTTCCTCATTTTTCATTACGAGATGACGAAGCCCGTATGGACCGTCCGACCAGTCCTTATCGAACTTATTCGGCTCTCCAGGGTGATCGGTCGGATGAGCAGTAATGTCCATATCGGAGAATTTCACCACACTTTTCGGTATCTTGATCTGAATGTATCCACCTGCCTCATAGTGCATATCCGCAGGAATCGCTACCACGAATTCCTTAATGTAAGTGGCCACGTTGTAGTTTGAAACTACAGTTGCTTCAAATTCCTTAATTCCAAATACCTCCTCAGGAACCTGAATGACCATGTCCTGTTTCACTTTCACCTGACAGCCCAAGCGCCAATTGTCCTGGATCTGCTTACGCGAAAAATAAGGAGCCTCTGTTGGAAGTATCTCGCCACCGCCTTCAAGCACTTGACATTTGCACATGGCACAAGTTCCGCCACCGCCACAGGCCGAAGGGAGGAAAATCTTAGCGCCACTGAGGGTCGATAGTAGCGAACTGCCGCCTTCCACGGTGATCTCCTCACCACCGTTGATCTTGATCTTGACCGGGCCGCTTGCCGCCAGTTTGGCTTTGGCAATAAGTAGCGCTCCTACAAGGACTGCTATGATGGCCATGAATACGACCACGCCTACCGTTATGATGAAAGTGATATTCAATAGTGTCATTTCCAATAGTGGATTTGGAGGTGATCAGATGGTGATGCCCATGAAACTCATGAACGCGATGGCCATGAGTCCAGTGACGATGAAAGAAATGCCAAGGCCACGCAGTGCAGGTGGTACATTGGAGTAGCGTAATTTCTCGCGAATGGCTGCTAATGCGATGATCGCCAATGCCCAACCGAAACCTGAACCGAAGGCGAAGATGGTGGCCATACCCACATTGCTGAACTGACGCTCTTGCATAAAGAGCGCACCACCGAGGATTGAACAGTTCACCGCGATGAGCGGAAGAAAGATGCCCAACGATGCGTAAAGCGCGGGAGAGAATTTCTCGACACTCATTTCGACCAACTGGGTGAACGAAGCAACAACAGCTATGAACATGATGAAACTGAGGAAGCTCAGGTCCAACGTGGCATACTCAGGGCCCAGCCACGAAAGTGCACCTGCCTTCATCAGATAATTCTCGATGAGGAAGTTGATAGGCACCGTGAATCCCAGAACGAAGATCACCGCCATGCCAAGACCCACTGCGGTCTTCACAGTTTTAGAAACGGCCAAATAGGAGCACATCCCCAAGAAGTAGGCGAAGATCATGTTCTCAATGAAGATCGCCCTTATGAATGCATTAAAATATTCCATGATGATAGGCTTTTATCAGTTCTCGATAAGTTTCGTATTCCGGCTGCGCTGGAACCAGATGATGCATCCTACGGTTATCAACGCCATTGGCGGTAGGATCATCATTCCATTGTTCACATATCCTGCTTCATACAAAGCATCTGGAATCACTTGAAAGCCCCAAAGCTTGCCGGACCCTGTAAGTTCGCGGATGACTCCGATGACCACCAGGATAAGTCCATAACCAAGTCCGTTGCCAATGCCGTCAACAAACGAAGGCCAAGGCTTGTTGGCCAAAGCGAAAGCTTCGATACGTCCCATGACGATACAGTTGGTGATGATAAGACCCACGAACACTGAAAGTTGCTTGCTCACGTCATAGACATAGGCCTTCAACACCTGATCCACCAAGATAACCAATGCTGCAACGATGACCAGTTGAACAATGATCCTGATACGGTTCGGCACATAATTCCGGATCATGGAAAGCACCAAGTTCGAAAATCCGGTCACCACCGTCACCGACAGTGCCATGATGACGGCCTGCTTCAATTGAACCGTAATGGCCAATGCCGAGCAGATGCCCAGGATCTGCACTGTGATCGGGTTACTGTCGTTGAAAGGATCGGTGATAAGCTTCAAGTTCCTCTTCGAGAACATCGGCTCAGCGGCCTCTTTCACCGCTGCCTTATACTCTTCTGCTACTGCTGTGCTCATGGTCTAGTGTTATTGAACGGGTTGAACATTCAGTGAATCCAAGGCAAGACTGTCAACCGCTAGGCTGTCAACTGGCAATGGAATTTCGGTCGGCAAGCTTGCGGCCTGCAATGCTTTGAAATATGCGGTATAGGTGGTCAACGTGTTGGCGATCATGGCAGAAAGGCCATTGCTGGTGATGGTTCCACCCGAAATCGCATCCACTCCATGCATATCATCATCGGCAGCACCGCCCTTCACGGCCTTGATCGGAGCGAACTCGCCTGCCTCGTTAAAGATCTTTTTCCCAACGAACGGTGCCTGAAACCACGCAGTGTTGATCTCTGCACCTAAGCCTGGGGTCTCGCTCTTGTGGTCGAACGAAGCGCCTTCCACCGTGATCCCATCACTCGAAATGGCCATGTAGCCCCAAATAGGACCCCAAAGTCCTTTGCCCACCATAGGGACGATGTACGAACGCTTACCCTCCTTTTCGCATACGAAAAGTGGATATTCCTTGTCGGCATCAGCCTTTTCCTTGTCCTTATACTGTGCAAGCACATCTATTTCGAACGCCTCCTGCGATGGAGATTCCTTCACATTGCCTTCGAAATCGAGCACATACGATTCCTTGATGAATTCGGTATATGCTTTTTCTGCCTCTTCGGCCGTGGCTTTCACACCTACGGACGCAAGGATGTTCTGCTGCTTTTCGGACTTTATGTTGGCGTTTTGCATGGGCTTCAAACCTTCTGAGGCCAAGGCCAACAAAACCGCTACTACCACCACCATGACAGTGGAGAAGGCGAATGTGTATTTATTGCTATTGATGTCGAGTGCCATGTTGGATCAAGCTGTTTTAACGGTAGCTCTTTTAAGTCGTCTCTTGATGTTCGCCTGCACCACATAATGGTCGATGAGCGGTGCCATCACATTCATTAACAGGATGGCGAGCATGATGCCCTCAGGATACGCAGGGTTGAACACGCGGATCATGATGGCAAACATTCCGATAAGGAAGCCATAGATCAGTTTGCCTGTATTCGTCTGTGCTGCCGTAACAGGGTCAGTGGCCATGAACACCACACCGAAGGCGAAACCACCTACAATAAGATGTTGCCACCAAGGGAACTGCATCAACGCGTTTGAACCGATGGCATTGAAAATAAGTGCCATTACCGAAGCACCTGCAACAGCACTGAACATGACCCTCCAGCTACCAATGCCTGTGAACAACAGGATGGCAGCACCGATAAGGATGGCCAACGTGCTGGTTTCGCCAATGGAACCGGGGATGAAACCGAGGAACATGTCCGAAACGCTGTAAACACTCGGGTCGATCGGTGTATTGTTGGCAAGCTCGCCAAGGATGGTTGCACCGCTGAACGCATCAGGTGTTCCAGCCGCTTCAGTTGCACCAAGGACCCAACACTTATCACCGCTCATAAACGTAGGATAAGCAAAGAAAAGGAAGGCACGGGCCGTGAGCGCCACGTTCATGATGTTCATGCCTGTTCCACCGAATACTTCTTTACCGAACACGACCGCAAACGCGGTGGCAACACCGACCATCCACAATGG
>CAMCFW010000250.1 GCA_945874195.1 Chryseobacterium gleum | reverse complement strand
TTTATGATAATAATAATGGAATGTTGATTTGTGTAAAACATTTTGGTGGACTATTTGGCAGTTACAGTTTTCATCTTTAAGTAACAGGAAATGAACATGAAAAATTGCTTCAGTGTTCAGTAAAACCAACGTTTTACGGGTTTATTAACGTAATGTGCATAAACAGGATCGTTAGTATTTGGATCATTCCAATGGGTTACAGGAAAGCCTTGGGATCGTTGAAACTTGCGGGATCAATTTATTTGCATAATCCAAATGTTTACCTATCTGCATTTTTGTTCTGGTCGCGACAAGTTATTATTTGAGAAGATGTTAACAAGCAAATTAGTTTTGCAGGAATGAACCGTTAATAAACATGAAGTTTGGGCGGAAGCTTATTAACACGAATGAACAGATGAAACGGATAGCACTTTCTTGTGATCATGCTGGTTTTGAACTGAAACAGCGGATCAAGGTTTTTTTGGTTGAGCACGGGTATGAGGTCACCGATTTTGGACCGGCAACCGCAGAAAGAATGGATTACCCTGATGCCATACATCCTTTGGCAAAGGCCATTGACAGTGGAGAAATGGAAAAGGGGATAATTATTTGCGGCAGCGGAAACGGAGTGGCCATGACCGCCAACAAGTATCCGAATGTTCGTGCTGGTATTGCTTGGTCAAAGGAATTGGCTGAGCTGACAAGGCAGCACAACGATGCGAATGTGCTTTCGCTACCAGCAAGGTTCATTGATGAAGAAGTTGCATTGCAATGTGTCACTGCGTTTCTAACGACCGAATTTGAGGGCGGAAGACATGCCACACGAGTAAATAAGATTGCCATCTCATGCTAAAAAAGACCATTGTATGTCTAATGTCTGTCATTCCTTTTGGAGCAGCAGCTCAACAGGATCAAATGCAGATGAAATATGCTGAAACCATAACAGCACGGGACTTGCGTGCGAGACTGGAGATCATTGCATCAAAGGAATTTGAAGGCCGTGAAACAGGCGAGGAAGGACAAAAGAAGGCTGCAGCATACATCAAAGGGCAGTTCGAAAAGTTCGGTTATGGCCCAATTGAGGAGATAGGGGGTTTCTATCAACCCTTCACTTTACAGTTGACCTATCCTGACACAGTTAAACTTCAGGTTGGAGAACAAAAATTCCAGTTTCTCAAAGACATGTACTATTTCCCGGGATTCGGCAACATGCTTATGCAAACGGACGGCCTTCTCTACCTCGGTCACGGAATTGAGGATGCTGCTTACAACGATTTTGCCGGCAACGATGTGAAGGGGCAGGTACTGCTGATCTCTAGCGGAGAACCAAAGGACAAGAAGGGAAAGTCTCGAATAACTGGCACCACCGAGCCTAGCGATTGGACCGTTGATTGGTCGAAGAAGATTGAACTGATTCAGACAAAACAGGCCAAAGCGCTTCTGATCATTGACGACAATTTTACCTCATCGGTCAATCAATTCGGCCGATACATTCAACGGCCCGACCTTCAGTTAGGCGAAGAAAGCGATGAACCGACCGGGATACCGGTCATTTTCATCAGTTCTAAAATGGCCGACCGCATTTTGGCCGGAGCGGGAATAAAAGGAGGACACAAGAAGTTGGAGTCGGCCATTGGAAAAACAGGAAAACCGCAATCGAGACAATTGAACGTGGCGGTAAGTCTTGACGTTAGAAAAAACAAAGAGGAGCTCATCTCCGAAAATGTGTTGGCTTATTTGAAGGGGACAGAAAAACCCGAAGAACTGGTGGTGATAACAGCACATTACGATCACCTTGGAAAGAAGGGAGACGACATTTATTATGGTGCCGATGATGACGGGTCGGGCACCACTTCGCTGATCGAGTTGGCAGAGGCATTTTCGTTGGCCAAACAGGAAGGGAACGGGCCAAAGCGGAGCATACTTTTCATGACCGTTTCCGGGGAAGAGAAAGGACTTTTGGGATCGGAATTCTATACCGACAATCCAGTGTTTCCATTGGCCAGCACGGTTGCAAACCTTAACATCGACATGATCGGTCGCATTGATGAGAACCATGCGCCAGACTCAAACTATGTTTACATTATCGGCTCAGACAAACTGAGCACACAGCTGCATTCTCTGAGCGAACAGACCAATAAGACCTATTCAGGAATTGAATTGGATTACACATATAACGATGAGAACGATCCGAACCGGTTCTACTACCGTTCGGACCATTACAATTTTGCCAAGAATGGAATTCCAGTCATTTTCTATTTCACCGGAGTTCACGTAGACTATCACCAAACCACCGACACCGTTGATAAGATCATGTTCCCTAAAATGGAAAAGATAGCAAGGCTGATCTTCCATACGGCCTGGGAAATAGCCAATCGGGAAAGCAGATTGACCGTGGACGTTAAACCCGAACAAGGAAGATGATCTGGACCCTGCCGTTCATTGCCGCGCTGGTCGGCTGGTTCACGAACTACATCGCAGTGAAGATGTTGTTCTACCCGAAGAAACCGGTCAACGTATTGGGTCTGTTCAAGATCCAAGGGATCTTTCCGAAGAACCAACAGCAGGTGGCAGAGAAGATAGGCAAGATGGTGGCCGAAGAGTTGCTCTCCTCGGAAGACCTACGCGAAAAGCTCAATAATCCAGAGAACATTCTTTCCATACAGGAGCTCATACAGGCCAAGATTGAATATTATCTCAATGTCACGTTTCCGAAGAATTACCCGATCACGTCTGCCCTTGTGGGCGAGAAACGCAAGACCAAGCTCAAGGACCAGTTACGCACGGAGGTGAACCAGACCGTTCCGACCGTCATCGACAGCTACTTGGCAAACATTGAGGAGCGGTTCAACGTGGAACAGATAATCAAGGACAAGGTGGCCCAACTTCCATCTGAAAAGCTCGAAGACCTTATTATGATGCTGCTCAAAAAGGAGTTCAAATTCATTGAACTCATTGGGGCCGTCATCGGCTTTCTCATCGGGCTGCTTCAGGTGCTTTTAGCAGGACTTTGACGCCTATTTGTATTTTCTTCTTCGGATGATGGAGTAGAACAGGAGCACCATTAGACCTCCAGCACACCAAAGCCCATAAACGCTTATCTGTGGCAGGCCATTGACATAGGCCATGCGGTCTCCCCAATCTACCGTCATTGTAATGGCCGACCCGATGATGAAAGCCGCAATGAGGAACGTGATCGCCATTCGGTTGGCAATGCTGTCCATCTTCTTAAGCAGGTAGCCATATCCCTGCAACTCTACTTCAAAATGAACCTTTCCCTTCTTGGCCTGGTCAAGGATCTCCCATACATCCTTCGGGAATGATGTTAGAAAAGCATCGATCTGAGTGAACCGCTGAGAGAAATCGCTCCACATGTTTTTTGGAGAATACTTCTCCTTCATCAGCTTTATTCCGTAGGGGCGGATGAAATCGTAGGTGTTGAACTTGGGATGTATGGTTTTTCCGATGCCTTCAAGGATGGCAAATGCTCTGAAGATCAGGAAGATGTCGCCAGGAACACGCACCTGATGATTGAACATCACCTTTTGAAGTCGGTCTACCATGTCGGCTATGCTGCTTTCATCAACATCCAAAGCGGTGAAATCCTCAATAATCTCGTTCAGGTCATATTCGAGCTGACGCATATCGGTGATACCGTGCTCAATGGCCAGCGATTTCATGTTGCTGGCCATCTTTCCCGGATCTCCCTCGGCCATACCGACAAAAATCCCAGCAAACGAGTACTTGTCCTTCTTCATAAGGGTTCCCACCATGCCGAAATCCAACAGGCAGATCACCCCATCTTTTCGCACAAGCACGTTTCCAGGATGCGGGTCGGCATGGAAGATTCCGAACTCGAAGATCTGCGTCAGATAGATGTTCATGCCGTTTTCGGCCACCTTTCGTGGGTCGAGTCCCCATGCTCTTAATTGAGCTACATCGGAGATCTTGCACCCACCGATGAATTCCATCACCATCAGTTTCTCGGTGCTGTATTCTCGGAATGCTGCTGGAATCACGAAGTTCTTATACTCCTTGTACAGATTACGGAATCGTTCCAGATTGCGCGCCTCTGTTCGGTAGTCCAACTCTTTGTGCATGCTTCGCTCAAACGAGCGTACCATGTCCATTGCGTTCAGAATGCCCTGCTTCTTCAAATAGCGGTCTGCGCGGTTCACACCATCGGTCAGGATGGCCAGGTCTCGATAGACCAACTCTTTTACCCCCGGCCGTTGGATTTTGACAACCACTTCCTTACCAGAATGCAATCGTGCCTTGTGAACC
>CAMCFW010000249.1 GCA_945874195.1 Chryseobacterium gleum | reverse complement strand
GCACCGCCCGTTTGCCACGCCCAATTCAATGCATGTCCTATCCACGTGTTGGAAGTGACCCAATTGCCTTGCGCATTGCTGTAGGCGATCCTTACCGGAATGATCTTGCAACCATAGGCAACGCCTGCCACACCGATACTATTGTTCCCAACTCCTGCAACGATACCTGCGCAGGCCGTGCCGTGGGCATCATTGCCCGATGGCCCGCCACCGCTGCCAAGCCCAGTTGCATCATAACCGCCCAATAGATTGGCGACCAGGTCAGGATGATTGAGGTCAACTCCCTCGTCAATAATGGCAACCTTGATGTTTGAAACTCCTGATGTGACTCCCCAAGCGTTAAATACGTTCATATCGGCACCTGGAGTACCATTGTATTGAATGCTTGAGCCTGTATTTTTCAATGACCACTGGTAACCTAGCAGGCCATCGTTGGTGTTGAATCTCTTAAGAAGCAGCAGAAAATCAGGTTCTGCATAATCAAAAACGTTGCTTTCATGTAAAGCGTTGGCTACCTGAACCGCGTTGCCTTTCGAAGCCTTTGTGGTTTGAAGAACAAACATCAATGGATCGAATTCGTTTCGTTCCAGCAAATTCAATCGCTGATCCTTGGCAATTCCGTTCATCTTGCCAACATCCTTAGAACTTTTTAGGCGCACAATGACCCTGTCCTGAATGCCCTGATACGTTCCATCGGAATAGATGAGGAACGGATTCGCGTATACCACCTGCTCGTTCTCATTCAAACGGGAAAGCAGCGCGTTCAACTGATCGGAACTTAGTCCCGAAACGTTCGCGATGGTCACGTCAGGAGAAGGTAGCACGTCATCTGCTGTTAGTTTGGAAATGGCGCGCTCGCCAGAAAGGATGGCCGCCTTTTCTGCAAAGGACATTCCTTCCTGAAATCGGATCAATATCCTGTCATTGGCCTGAGTGAACTGATTTTTACCGTCAGGACCATAGCTGAACCATTTACCATCACCTGCAAAAGAGGTCACAGAGCAGAAACATAGAAGGATGGCTGAAAAGAGTAAACGAGCTTGCATTTGAGTTCGGATTAGTGGTTTACGTAATTTACTTGTGGTGAAAGTAGGTGAATATTCTTATCACGTGATGCAAGGATAGACAAGCGGCCGACAAAAGTTAATATCTGTTGAAAGCGTAAGCGATTTTACCAATTCGTTTGGGCAGATAACTTTGCGCGTCATTAACTATTGAAGAATGGGAAGAGCGTTTGAATACCGAAGAGCCGCCAAGGAAAAGCGTTGGGGCAAGATGTCCACAGTTTTTCCGAAGTTGGGGAAGGCAATAACTATGGCAGCCAAGGAAGGCGGCATTGATCCAACAACAAATTCGGCCTTGCGCACAGCCATTCAGAACGCCAAGGGTCAGAACATGCCCAAGGACAATATTGAAGCGGCCATCAAACGGGCCGAAGGCAAAGATGCCAGCCAGTATGTAGAGATCAATTATGAAGGTAAAGGCCCTCATGGTGTACTGATCTTCGTGGAATGCGCCACCGACAACACCACCCGAAGCGTGGCCAATGTGCGTTCTTATTTCAATAAGGTGGATGGGATCATGGTACCTTCTGGATCTTTGGAATTCATGTTCAATCGGAAAGCTGTGTTCGAGATCGAGAAGAAGCAGGGAATGGACATTGAGGAAATGGAGCTCGAATTGATAGACGCAGGTCTGGAAGAGATAACTGAGGTGGACGGCACCATTTACGTTCAAGGCGATTTTACCTATTTCGGCAGCCTTTCTTCGGCATTGGAAGAAAGGAAGATCGAGGTCACTAAATCCAGTCTCGAACGGTTTCCAACTTCGCCTGTAGAATTTACCGATGAGCAGATGGTGCAGATCGAAAAGCTCATTGACAAACTCGAGGACGATGACGATGTGCAGGCGGTTTACACCAACATTGCGTGACACCGATCACCCTCGTTTCTGATCGGGTTAGGTAGCTTCGCAGGGAGTTTGAAACTCAGCATGAGGCTATTTCCCACCTGTTTTCTATTGATACTCTTGATCTCTCTGGCCCCGAAAAGCCACGCACAGAACTCGGTTGCTTCACACACATTTTGGACAGAACTTCTGAAGGCGCATGTTGGCGTAGATGGTAAAGTCTCTTACGAAGGATTCGTACGGGATTCTGTGAAGCTGAACGCCTATCTAAGCGAGCTTTCATCCCGTCCACCAACCGAAAAATGGTCAGAACAAGACCAACTTGCTTATTGGATCAACGCCTACAACGCTTTCACTATTAAACTCGTTGTGGATTACTTTCCCGTTCAGGGAATCAAGGACATCAGAAAAGGCATTCCCTTCGTAAGTTCGGTTTGGGACATCAAGTTCATGGCGATCGGAGGACAGAAAATGAGCCTGAATGACGTGGAACATAAGATCCTGCGCAAGAAGTTTCAGGATCCGCGCATCCATTTCGCCATCGTGTGTGCATCACGATCTTGTCCCAAGCTGCGGAACGAAGCATTCGTTGCCGAAAATTTGGACCAACAATTGCACGAACAAGCCATGGATTTCATTAACGACCCCGACAAGAACCATTTTGAGGAGGAAGAGATTCAGATCTCATCCATTTTCAATTGGTTTGAGAAGGATTTTACGAAGGAGATGGGGCTAAAGGAATACATCAGGAAATATGCGAAGCGCGACTTCGGACTGTATGCGAAAGTGAAGTTTCTGAATTATGACTGGAAATTGAATGGAGAATAGACCGTTGATTTTGATGCTGATGCTGTTACCGCTTGTTTCGTGCGGCCAAAAGACCAATTCGCTTGATGAGGAGGTGAAGACGCTATACAAGAACACCGTTCCTTTTGCTACCAAACAGGAGGCGGAGAAATGGAAGTCGGCCCGACTGCTCGATACCCGCGAAACGGAAGAATATCGGGTAAGCCATTTGCCGAAGGCCTTATCGGTTGGATACGATGAGTTCAAGTTGAGTTCTGTTGCCAGCATCCCTAAAACTGATACGATTATCCTGTATTGCTCGGTGGGTTATCGCAGCGAACGGATCGGGGAGAAGCTTCAAAAAGCAGGATATAAGCACGTTTTCAATCTCTACGGAGGTATTTTCAACTGGAAGAATAACGATGGTGTTGTTGTAGATCAATCTGGAAAAGCAACTGAAAAAGTGCACACCTACAATAAGGACTGGAGTAGATTCTTGAAAAAAGGGGAGAAGGTTTATTAGTCGGAACTTTGAAGGAGGTCACTAATCCTCCAATCCATCGGTTCCGACATCGCCTACCAGATCAATCGCAGCGTAACTTCTAAGAAATTCAAGAATCAACGTGTTCAACTTAGATGAGCAATTGTTCTGAAATGTGTTTTTGTTCGAAGTGTCAATAAGATTGATATTTCCGGTCAGGGTCGAAATGTAAACATCGGTCTGTTTCTTCCCTTTTTGCCAAAATTCGAACACCAAATTGTGATGGTAAAGCAAAGCACGACTGTCATCGAACGATGATCCAGCTTTCAGAAGCTGAATCAGCAGATTGGCATCAGTTTCAGAAAGCTGCTTTCGATCCAGTTCGAAGCTAAATTCTTGCGGTTCATCGCCAGGCGTGCTCATTTCCTTGGTCTGAACGTTCCAAACGGAAAGGATGACGCTATCGGAAGAAAGGTTGATGCTGGAAAGTGGTGTTGTGTCCGCATTCTGAGCGGCTGAACTCAAACAGGTGAAAACAAGAACACTCAGGAATGTCAATGCGATGAAGGTTTGCCCTGAGATCATGAGAATCTATTTTCCGAATTTCTTATTAATGGCACCTTCTGTTCGAATAAGCAGTGAAACAACGACCAGCATGATTAAACTGAAGGCGATGATGAGTCCAACAACAGTGTTCGCCACGTAAATGAAAACCGAACAGGCGCTTAAGGCCGGAATTGCACCAAGCTTCATCATTTCCTTGCTGGCAAATTGCTGAGCAAAGTCCCAACGTGCCTGATTCTTCATGCTGTTCGGTGTCCGATAACCGTAAATTCCGTTGATCTTCTTTGGTGAAAACCGGAGACTTATTAAACCGCCCATGAAGAAAATAGTGCCCGTCACAAGAGGGATCAGAAATTGAGGTTCGAGATATAAAGGCATAAAATGACGGTGTCGAACGTGAAGTTACAGACTTCTGGGCATAGAAAGCAGCTTGATCTGCATCACAATGGCAATGCTCAGTGCTCGTTCCTTCATCAAATGCGCCTTGGGGCCTGCAAAAAGCGCATCGACCGTTTGGTGCAAATGCTGGAG
>CAMCFW010000248.1 GCA_945874195.1 Chryseobacterium gleum | reverse complement strand
CGTTCACCAAGGTGGACTCACAGACCAAGGAGGTCATTGGCACATCGGAGATATATCTTCAGAGCGCGGCATTCTGGTATGCCCCACTGCTGGTGATACTCGCCATCCTGTCGTGGATGCTCATCCGCAGTGTGCCCGTGAAGGCATCGTTCAAGGAGCAACTCGACATCTTTAAGGACAAGCACACCTATTTCTGCACCGTCACCTACCTGATGACCTTCGGTGGATTCTCGGGGTTGGCGGCCATCTTCCCACTGCTCATCAAGACCATTTACGGTGATTTTGCCGATGCGCCCGACCCGCTGAAATACGCCTTTCTAGGCCCCCTTATCGGTGCTGGCAGCAGGGTGCTGTTCGGTTTTGTGGCCGACAAGGTGGGCGGTGCCATCCTCACCACATTCACTGGCATCGGACTTATCATCGGAAGTATTGCTATGGTGCAGATGGGGTTACTAACCCCGACATCTGTAGAACAGTTTCCAGCGTTTCTCTACACTATGCTTGGCCTCTTCTTCGTCACGGGTGTAGGCAATGCGGCCACATTCAGACAGTATCCCATCATCTTCGGCCACAATCCGAGGCAGGCGGCAGGGGTCATCGGGTTCACCGCGGCCATCGCAGCATTTGGTCCGTTCTTGTTTGCCACCTCGGTGAGTGCGGTAATGAGTGCAACGGGCAATGCCAACAACTTCTTCTACGGCCTTGTGGCCTTTGCTATCCTTGCCACAGCCATCAACTGGTGGTATTACAACCGCCCAGGGTGTGAGATGCCGAGTTAGGGGTGGCTAGCAGGAAATGGTCAACCAGTTTGTTCCACAAGACGAAAGATCTTCTGAAGCCAGATAACAATAGTTGAAACTACGGCCCATGTGGCCAAAAGACCAAAAAAAATGAAAAAGTCAGTTCTTATCATCTTTATCAGCACAGTCCTCATAACCCCAAGCGTTTGGGCACAGTTCACAGTGGATGCGGAACTAAGACCAAGGGGAGAGGTGTATCGTGGCTACAAGTCCTTGGCCACAAAAGATCAGGAAGTAGGTTTCAGCATCAGTCAGCGCACCCGGCTCAACTTCGGCTTCAGTTCCAAGCACATAGACCTTTATGTATCGTTGCAGGATGTGCGCATCTGGGGTTCCGATCCGCAGTTGAACACGGGATCCACAGCGGTCCCATGGCTACATCAGGCCTACGCGGTTGGCAAATTGGCCAAGTGGGTCGACCTTAAAGTAGGGCGACAGGAAATCATTATAGAAGATCATCGCCTCTTCGGAAACGTGGATTGGCTGCAACAGGCGCGGTCGCACGATGCCGCCATGCTGCGGTTCAAACCGGATGATAAGACGCAGATCTGGGTGGCCGGTGCCTACAATCAAACCGCTGCCAACCTTGTGGGAACGCTCTACACCACTCCGCGCAACTACAAGACCATTCAGCTGCTTTGGGCACAGAGAAAGTTCGGTAAGTTTCATGCGAGCATTCTTTTCCTGAACCAAGGACTGGAGGTGAATGAGAACGATAGCCTCGCATTTCTCGGCACCGATACGGTATCATCCTTCATCAAATATGCCGAAACGGCCACTTATTTCAGCCAAACGGCAGGACTGCGAGCCGGTTATGGTGGCGAGAAATTTCAGGCCGTGGCGCAGTTCTTCTATCAGTTCGGTTGCAATGGAAAATTCAAGATCGATAGCACTGGAACAGCCACTTCGGGTGAATTCGGCATCAACAGAACGAAATACAACGCCATGCTGGCCCGAGTGGATCTGATGGGCAAATTCGGCCCCATTACCATCGATGCGGGCTACGAATATCAAAGCGGTAACGGTCAGATAAACCCAAGTGCCGATGATGAGGCCTTCAATCCGTTCTTCGGCACAAACCATAAGTTCAATGGACTTATGGACTATTTCTATGTTGGAAATCACATTGGAAGCGTAGGTCTGCACGACCCGTTCCTTGGCGTACAGTTTACACACAAAGGATTTTTCATCGGGGCCACAGCTCATTATTTCCTTGCTGCCGCTGCTGTGAACGACCCGAACAGCCTTGGAACCACCATGAGTTCCGGCCTCGGATCAGAACTTGACATCCTTACGGGTTACAAGTTCAATGATCAGGTTTCGCTGCTGGCCGGCTACTGCAACATGTTCGGCAGCGCTACCATGGAAGCGCTGAAAGGGGGCGACAAGGACGCGCTTTCCACGTGGGGTTTCCTGATGATCACCTTCAAGCCGAAGCTTTTCAACAGCGAGAACTATGTGAAGAAGGAGAAAGAGAAGGAAATGTAGCTGTTCTGGCTTAGGTCGGGCCATTGACCATGATTGGGCGTGATGCTCGATAGAAGATCACATTGCCTTGGAATATGACGTATATCATAAACGCGTGGCAGAGAATCTGTTTCCTTCGATGCTTATGATCACAACGGTCGTAAGCAGACCCCAAACCCTATTCATCATGAACAAATTCCGAACACTTGTCCTTTGCGCGGCTGTCTCAGTTTCTTTGGGCTGGCATGCCCAGGCACAGACCCGTACCTCAGTGGCCAATGGGCTATTCTATTTTCCAACCACATGGGACTGCATGTGCATACCTTCTCCCCATACGGGCGAGAGTATTGTGATCAACCATGCGGTGACACTTAATAACGCCATCGGGGTGTATGGTGGCTCGCTTACTATCAACAGCAGCGGCTCGTTGACGCAGGACGCCACCCCGCGCGACATGCATATGAACAACGGCACGCTTGTGAACCATGGAAGCTTGACCATTGACCGACTTTGGGCGCAGAACGGCAGTTTCGACAATCAGGGAACGGCCACCATCCGCACGTTTGCCAACGAGGACGACCTGAACAATGACGGCATTACCAACGTAGCCGACAGCATGTACAACGATGGCATTCTGACCAATGGGGCCAGCGCAGTCATGAATGTGAGCACCTTCTACAACAATAATATGCTGACCAATAGTGGTCAGATCCTGAATGTCGACAGTATGACCAATTCAGGAACTTTCACCAATGCGATGGGTGCTGTGATAGAGGTGGACAGCGCCACCAACACAGGAACCTTCGACAACAGCGGGCATTTCGATGTGTGGGCACTTACCAATACAGGCACTTGGGACAACTTTGGTCTGCTTGATTTTGTGGACATGGCCAATCTTGAGGTATTCAACAACCATAGCAGTATCGTTGGGACAGGCCGGTTCGGGAACTTCACCGATTTCTACAACCTTGCAGGTGCATCCATGGTGGTAGGCATCAGCTTCATCAATGCCGACCAGTATCCTCCGCAGCCCAATGGCACTGTGGCCATATTCAGCAACACCGGCACCGTGACCGTGGGAGACAGTTGGTACAATTTCGCAGTCATCCAAGGCGATGCTCCGGGCTCCTTCTCCGTACAGGACTCCACCCTGAACTACGGCACACTCACCGGTTCCTTCGACCTCTGCGACCTGACCCCGACCACGGGCACACCACCCATCATCGACTTCAACTTCGGCACCGTTGATCCGGGCATCACCTACTGCTTGCTTGTTTCCACCTTGGAACCAGAGCAGGACGAAGCCTTCACCATCTATCCCAATCCTACACAAGGTCAGGTTACCGTAAGTATGCCTTCTTCTATCGGACAGGTGTGCAGGAAACTCATGACCGATGCAGTCGGCAGATCGGTTTTTGACAGAACACTGACCTGGAACGGGAACACGGTTCTTCAATTGCCCGATCTGGCGTCCGGCTTTTACACCATGCGATTGGAGACCAACGGCACCTCGCATACACAGCGGCTCTCGGTGAAATGATCTAAGTTCAAGCTGTAAATTCTGAGTTTTAGCAAGAGAATTATGACCTCATCATTTCAGCAGCTATGTGTTCATGGGAAAGTGGGCACGTAGAAGATTCTCAATAGCTCGATCATTGGTTCATATCACCTTTAAACATGATTTATATCACATGTAGAAAAACGCATCATGCGGTTATTTACGGCAGAATATAACGCCATGAAGATCATTGATACACAGACAGGGAAACGCGTAGGCTCCGACCAGAAGAGCTTGAACAAAAAACTCAAGGAAGAAGATCCTATTTTAAGGAATGCATCAAAGGAGCTTGATAAAGAAGAACTTTCTCCGATGGATCCACCAGAGGCTTACGAGGCATTTAAACCCGAAGCTGTGGATGCAGACAACTACCATCCGCTCATACAGCAATACATGAAAGAGCATGTGGCAGCATTGGAAGTAATGGATGAGTTTGAAAAAGGCATGCTGCTTTTCA
>CAMCFW010000247.1 GCA_945874195.1 Chryseobacterium gleum | reverse complement strand
TGGACACAACATTTGGGGCGTGAATGTCAACAATCAACTGGTCGGTGGGCCTACGGAACATTGGACACCGATAACCGACAGCATCATTTCGTTCCTCTATGAGAACATCCGGCCTCAGGCACTGACCATTCAATCAACGTTGGTATGCCAAGGTCAAGCCACTCAATTGCAGGCTTCTCCAGTTCCTGCGGACGGCCATGCTTGTTGGTCAATAGAAGGTGGAACGCTCGTATCGGCAAATGAAGACTCTTCGCAGATCACCGTCATTTGGAACACAGCCGGAAACTACGAGGTGACAGCCGTATCGGTCAATCATTTAGATGCCTATTCCACTCCTACTACCGTTCAAGTTGAAGTGTTCCCAGTGTCGGCTTTGACCATACTAAACGACAACGGAACACTTCAGGCCTCCGCTGGATTTGCTTCATACCAGTGGTTTCTAGATGGCCAAGAACTGGTAGGCGAGGATCAGTCGATCTTGAACGTAAGCGGCCCGGGCAGTTATACGGTGCAGGCTATCACGGCCGATGGTTGTACGGTCACTTCCGATGCAGAGCTGATCGTGGGTATCCTAGACCCTTTGTCTATCTGGAACAGAATAGACCACATTCTGTTGTTCGATCTTGCCGGAAGAGAAATTGCAAGGCTTTCCGGATCAGAACTCAATTCGTTGCGAACCAAGACCGGAGTCCGGTCGGCCATGATGGTCAAATACATGGATGTAAAAGGACAGACCGTGAAGACAGCCTTGGAGATTTTAGCCCCTATTTTCTGATCAGGCTCACTTCATCCTTGTTGTAGAAGAAGCTGGCACGCATGTTCTTCTTAAAGAAGGCCTGCATGTCGGCTGACGAATCGAAGCGTTCGTCAATGTTGTCGGTCACCTCGAATAGTTTGAATCCATTAGGAGTAAGGTCGATACGATGAATCAGGTATTCTTCGGTGCCCGATTCCACCAGATTCATGAACAGGAAACCGTCAAAATAGGAGGTATGTCCAACATAATCCTTGGTAGAATACTCTTTCGAATCATCTTGAAATTGATGATGGGTCACTGCATAGCGTACCGAATCGTACTTGGAAATGGTGTAATAAGACGGGTGTTCCAAACCGGTTTCGCCCTCCGGGATCCACGATCCGATAAGCTCTGGTCGAAGTTTTTCGATGGCAGGTCCGAGGGCAACCTGAGAACTGTAAGGGCATCCCCAGAACAAAATGATCGCTCCGAAAAGGCAAGCAAACCGCGTTAATTTCTTCATCTTCATTGTTTTGCGTGAAATTTCAGGCCATGAGACTTATCAACAATCGGCCATGCTATTCCTATTATCTTGCGATAAAATTAGAAATGAATAAACTCTTCGTGCTTCTTTTCTTTCTCTCGGTTCAAGCGAAGGCTCAAGACCCATTGGTTTCCAGCATGTTGGCTGATGTGAGTATCGATTCTCTGGTGTATTATGCAAGCGAAATTTCAGGCGAATTTCCGATAGTGGTAGGAGGGAATACCGTCACCATTTCGTCCAGAAACAAGAATTATCCCGGAAACGCCATAGCTGCCGATTATCTGCAAGAACGTTTCGAATCGTTCGGACTTACCACCACCGTTCAAACATTCGGAGCTACAGGCGAGAATATTCTGGCCACCCAACCGGGCGTCATCTATCCCAATCAGAAGGTGATCATCTGTGGTCATTACGATTCCATGCCTGCCAACGGAACAGCTTCGCCTGCGGCAGATGATGATGGAAGTGGTACGGCAGCCGTGCTTGAAGCTGCAAGGGTACTGTCCAACTATCAGTTCGCCTACACCATCGTTTATGCCGTTTGGGATGAGGAGGAATATGGGCTTGTGGGTTCAAATTACTACGCCACCCAGGCCGAAAACAACAACGATTCGCTAGTGGCCGTGATCAATGTCGATGCAATTGCCTGGGACGGAGATGGCGATGATCTGGCCAGAGTGCATGTGCGCAACTACGCCAATTCGATCAATCTTGGAAACGTGGCCGTGAACATGATCTCCACCTACGGCATCAACCTGCAGGTTGAAGTGAACAGCCCAGGGGCCACCTACAGCGACCATGCATCGTTCTGGAACCACGATTTCACGGCCATCCTTATCATCGAGGATTTTGACGATGATGGAAACCCGCATTATCACACCACCACCGACAAGGTTGAATTCTTCGATATTTCCTATTTCGAACAGATAGCCAAATGGGCATTTGCCACAACCGCTACAATGGCCGTTCCGCTGGCCCAGAGTGTTGGTGTGCCAGAACATTCTTCCAGATCGTTTAAGATCTATCCGAATCCTGTAGCAAGCGAACTCATCATTGAGGCAACAACCCCCGGGCAGTCAATGGTTTCTGTGGCCCTGTTCGATGTGCTGGGCAAGCAGGTTCAAGTTGGGGCTGCCAACTCTTTTCCATACACAGTGAACACAGGTGGACTTCAGGAAGGAAGCTACCTACTTAGACTGATGGACGAGAAAGGAAAGGTCATTTTTACGCAGAACGTGCTCAAAAGATGATAACCACACGTTTTATAACCCTATAAGAAAGCTTGAGGCATGGATGAATTTCTGCGATTGGCAGACCAGATGGTCATTTACAAACTGAGGAGTTCGTGGTTTCAGATATCGAAGCTATACAACGAAATGGCCTTGGAGCACGACACCACGGTGAGCATGGCGTTCGTCCTGTTGGCCATCAACGAAGAAGACGGCACCCCAGTAACACAAATAGCACCGCGCATGGGACTTGAACCCAACAGCTTGAGCCGTCTATTGAAGTCGATGGAGGAGAAGGGTTATATCTGTCGCAAGAAGGATGATACCGACAAGCGTATGGCCTTTGTTTGCCTTACTACGGTTGGAAAGGAGAAGCGAGAGATTGCTTTGAGGGCCGTTTTCAGATTGGAAAAGGCCATTGTTAAACAATTGGAACAAGATAAGTTGAAGGCTTTCTTTGAGGTGACAGACCATATTCCAGACGCCATCGAGGAATTCAAACTAAAATTGGCGTCCTACGCGAAGTAGAACGCCAATTCACAGCACCTTTTTAGATCTGATCAGCGCTTGATGATGCGCTTGGTGCTGATGCCTTCGTCAGTGGTTATTCTCAACACGTAGCTTCCGTTCACCAGTGATGAGATATCGATCGAATTGTTCGAAACGGTCGGTCTTAGAACCACGTTTCCTAGAACACTCAATACTTCAATGGACCGTATTCTGGCATTGTCTGCGTCAACCGTTAGCGGACCAACTGTTGGAATAGGATAAACAGGCAATTCACGTGAGGCAAGTATTTCCTTGACAGCATCTGGGGCGGCTCCATACTTCAGATTGAGGATCGGTGCCAATTCTGGGTCGGTTGCATCACTTACGGTCATGAATCCGCCAGTGAAACCGGGAACGGATATCAGGAACTGGGTTTGAGCCGAATTGCTGATGTTGGCGATCATCTCAGCGGTTAGATCCAAGCGGAACCAATGTCCATCGGCAGCAAACATTCCGTGTACGCAAGGCTCGCCCTCTGCATCTCCTGTATCTGCAAAATCAACGGCCTCCACATTGGCCGAAGTTCCGAAGTTGCCCGATTTCATTTTGATCTGTACGGTCTGGCCGGCCAATGGGTGTGTTCCACTCACGCTTTCTCTGCGAAGAAAGATGCTTGCCCCTGCCAAGGTGGTATCTGCCATCTGTTGTGTATTGAAGGTGAGAGCCAATGCCAGCTCGTTTCCGCCTTCTTCACCGATCTTCAAGACCTGAGAAACATCTCCGGCTGACGACACAGAACCATCATTGGCAGCGCCCAATGAAAGCAGGTAAAGGTCATCCATGAAATATTTCTGATAGAATTTCTGAGTCTGATAACTACACATGGCCAAATAGGCATCAGTTGACAAATGGAAGCAATCGGTGAAGAAGCCGTATGGTCGCATGGTGGTTTTAGGCGATGGGTATTCAGGGAATCCCAAGGGAATAGGGGCTGTGAACGCTGGGTAGGTTCCTCCCGGTGCTGTGGTCAAAGGCTGCGGTTGTCCCCAAATGTGTTGAAGGATGCCTTGGGCCGGCACAAAATCCATTTGTGGCTCGCTGGCGGCATAGGCGCCTACAGAGTCAGAAAAATTGTTCAGAATGGTGTTGATGGTGAGGAAATCGGGCTGACCCATACCATCCCAAGTAGAATAGAAAGGATGCACCGATTGGGCAGGGGCAATGTCGTTGATCACTTCACCGAAATTCGGGTAGGTGTAGCCGGCCCAGAAGATACGCATGCCCGGACGCGT
>CAMCFW010000246.1 GCA_945874195.1 Chryseobacterium gleum | reverse complement strand
GCCACAAAATCTGTTGTTGCCGCGGTGGAGCTGCTCACGTTCCAAGAAATGTTGCTGATCACCGGTTCGTAAAGCACACTTCCGACCATGAGACGGGGAGTATAGGTGGTCAAGAAAGGGTACGACTTCCCGACTCCTTCGTAAATTGTCAAAAACCCATCCGATTGAAGAACGTTCCCAACTGCTGTACCGTCCCCATAATCAATGAATTCTCCTACGCCTGTACACGTTACATAAAAAGCCATTGTCTGGCCCGCAGCAATAGGAAGCGATAGGTCTATTCCCGTATTCACAGCCGTTCCCATTGTAACACCGCTAGATACCCCAAGCAGGTTCCAGCCGGTCGAAGCATCCTCGAAACCAACAAAAGACCCAGTTCGGTAGTATATCTCCATACTGGTATTACCTTGAAGCGGGTTGATCAGAAAGCCTTTGAGGGTTATCGCATTGATCGCTGTCAGGTTGAACATCACCCCGTTCTGGTTATTGGTACCCATTGCGGGGCTCACAAGGTTGAATTCAGGGCCGGTCACTGAAGCAGAAACGGTTTCCCCTTCGCACACCGAATATTGGTCGAGCGAAACTTGCAGCGTCTGCGCCTGCGCAAGCAGAACACTTGTGGCGAATAGAATGGATAGGTAGATTTTTTTCATGATGTCAGAATTTGGTTTTTGGTCGAATTATTGCACAAAGTTAGATGGTTGCCACCATGAAGCATACACTTAATGACCAAAATCATAATGCCATTCATAGGGTCACAGCACTACCGCAAAATCCCAAGTTGACCAATTCACAGGTCCGTTATGAGAGGCAGCATTCTGCCCATCAGGCCACGAAGCGATAGCCCACGCTTCTAATAGAAAGGAAATGCTTCGGGTTCTTCGGGTCTTTTTCAAAATGTTTTCTGAAAACAAGAATGAAATTATCGATCGTGCGGGTGGACGGGAACGCATCGTGGCCCCAAACAGTTTCAATAATGGTTTCGCGCGAAAGCACCTCGTTTCTGCGTTCCACAAAAAGGCGCAGTAGTTTCATCTCCTTTTTCGAGATGGGATGTTGTTTTCCGTGAAGGTCGGTGATGGTAAAGCTGTTGAAATCGATGCTACATTCTCCGAATTCGTAGACCTCCAGCGAAGGGTCGGGCGGCAGGATGCTTCGCTTCAGTAATGCCTGCACCCGCAACAGGAATTCATCCAGATTGAAGGGTTTGGTCAGGTAGTCGTCTCCCCCTATTCTGAGTCCGAAAATGCGGTCTTCGGCCGAACTTTTGGCCGTGAGAAAAAGGATGGGCACGTGCGTGTTCTCTAACCGGATGGTCTGGCAAATGGTGAAGCCGTCCACCTCGGGCAGCATCACATCTAGAATGACCAGATCGAAGCGTTTACGGGCAAATTCCTCCAGTGCCGTCTTGCCATTGTTCACCGCTGCAACCTCGTAGCCTTCCAACTCCAGGTTCAACTTAATGATGTCCTGCAGACTTTCCTCGTCCTCAACCAGAAGAATGCGTTTGTTCATGGCTATCTTGCCCGCTAAAATTAACGGTTATTCTCTCCTTGCTATGAGCAAACGTCCGTTCGGAGGTTCTTTACCCGTTTTCGGGTATTCGCTGCTTGTGGCGTCCATATTCCTGTTAGCTCGCGGCTATCAGTTCAATACTGACGATCAGGCCGAGCATCTTCCACAGATCTATAAGGCGCTGGATGTGCAACTTTATCCGAACGATTATTTCGTTGATCAGAGCGCGTCCATTTTCACCGTGAGGTTCTATTACGAAAAACTGGTTCTTCTTGTGGCCAACACCGTTGTGTTGGAGTGGGGGCTTTTCGTTCTCACCTTTCTGTGTATTGCATTGATGGCCTTTTCATTTGCTCGCATGGCCGAAGAACTTTTTTATGATAGATGGGCCGTGCTTCTGGCCCCAGTTCTGGCCATGTTCGTGTTCTATGATTTCACGGTGGGAGGCAATCATATCATGTACGCCAGCTTCATTTCGAGCACCATGGCCAAAGCATTGGCTGCATTCGCAATGCTTCAGTTCGTAAAACGTGAATATTTTCTGGCTGGAGTACTACTGGGCATTGCCACCCTCTTCCAGCCTTTGGTGGGCCTGCAGCTCTTTTTGATCTTAGGTGGAATTGAGTTGCTGTTCCGTGGAAACGTGAAAAACACGGTTGTCTTCGGTGTGCCTTTCGTTGTGGTTTCTTCCTTCATTCTCGTTCCAACATTTGGAAGGCAGTTCGGAGAATCAATGGCATTCAATGAAGACCTCTACTACCAAATACTGTATCGCTTCAGAAACCATCATCACTACATTCCAAGTCTTTTTCCAGTTACGCACTACATCAAGTTCTTTGGTCTACTTGGCCTTGGGCTTGTTAGCTTTTACCTGATTCGACCTCGTGACCAACGGCTTTATGTCGGGGTTGTATTGCTCGGTCTTTTTGGGATGCTTGCCTACTGGCTGGCTTTAGAGCAGTTCGGCTTGTTACCCATCGGCAAGCTGCAATGGTTCAAGGTAACAGTCTGGATCAGCGCACTCAGTTCCCTCATGGTTGCCGGGCTGGTGGGCCAATTGCTTTCGGGTTTCATTCCCCTGTACCGGATCAAAAAAGTCATTGTCCCCACCTCTCTAACTCTCTGTTTATTGTCTCTTCTTTTCTTAACCAATTCCAAAATCCTTCCTGCAGAATTTCAGCACAGTTACATGGTTGGAAACCGAGCATATTCTGATCTGGAGAAGATGCATTTCTGGATCGCTGAAAACACTTCAAAGGATGTTTCTGTGCTTGTTTCCCCCGACAATAATTCCTTTTCATGTCAAGCGAAACGAAGTATGCCCATTCATTTTCAGGCCATCATTCACGAACCGTTCTTCATGCTTCCGTGGTATGAGGATTTTAAGGAGATCCATGGTGTTTCGATCGAGAATCTTGAAGGAGTTGACGCGCGCATCATGGCTGTGAAGCTTTATGGCACACGCAATTATCGCGGAAGCCGAAAGCACATCGACCTTCGATTGGACGACCTCCGAACCTGTCAGTTTTCCGAAGAACTCGGCCCGGTTGTTCATCAAGAGGGAACATGGGTGCTAAGCCAATTCAAGGTTGAGTAAAAAATCAGACTACGAAGATCTGCGTAGTCGATTACGACCATTTCCGTACATTCGATAGGGCAAGGAGGGCACACCTTTGTAGCCACAATCACCCTAACCCTAAAAATACATATCATGAAAATGTTGAACGAAACTTTTAAATTGGGACGATTCTTGGTTTTGGCCGGAATTGTTTCTTTCGCTGTTACTTCTTGCAACACGGACGATACACCCGAGGCACCCGAAGATCCAGCAAGCAATCCACCGACCCCAAGTTTTGCGGTAGGATTCGGTTCGTTGGCCGCGGTTAAGACAGTCACAACTTTCGATCCCGGATTTGGTGTTCCCGTGCAAGAGATCGTGCTTGGCCTTGGTTCGGCTGGTTTCACCGATGGAACTGATTTCATTAACCTAATCGATGGTGGGACAGTGAGTTTGGAAGGTGAAAACTTGGAGAAGTTCAGCAATAACGCATATGCTTCTCAACCAAGCCAGACCAACCCTACAGGAATCGATTTCAGTAGCAACCCTGTCTGGGTGGTAAGTGGAGCGGGCGAGGTGCCAGGATTCACTCATACCACGGGTATCGGCTTCCCAACCTTAGGGACTATCACAAGTTCGACCACCATTCCAGGAACAGGTGATTACGTCCTTGCGGTATCCAACATTTCGGGTGCCGATTCTGTCTTCTTCATGCTTGGCGGAATTGCCCATACCGAACCGGGGAATTCAACTTCAAGCATTTTTACCGAGGCCGAAATAAACACCATGGGAACAGGAACGAATTTCATGCAGGTGGCGCCCTACAAATGGGAAATGGCCACCTATTCTGGAAAGGACTTCTATTTCGTTACCGAAGCAGTAAAGACCCAATCTATTACAATTGAGTAATTGATTGGGACAGTGTGGGTAGGTCGGCTCCTTCGCTGGGGCCGGCCTTTATTTTTTTACAGCCGAAGTTGCCTCATTCCCTCATAGACCACCACGGCCACAGCGTTGGCCAAATTCAGGCTGCGGATGTGTGGACTGATGATCGGGATCCGGTAAAGCCGGTCAGAATGGGCAGATGTGATCGCTTCCGAAAGCCCGACCGACTCCTTTCCGAAGATCAGATACTGGTCGTTTTCGAACGGAACATCCCAAACGTCCTTTTTTCCATGGCTGGAAAAAAAGACCATGTTTTTGTCGCGGTGCTGCTCAAAGAATGCATCCGCACTTTCGTA
>CAMCFW010000245.1 GCA_945874195.1 Chryseobacterium gleum | reverse complement strand
CGAATTCGTAGCGAGCGCGGCTGTTTTCAATGTCTATCTCCTGCTCGTGATCAGTCGTATGGTTTTTCCGCAAACGCTGCTCATCGGCTTCAAAAAAACCAAGACCATCATGTGGGTGGCCGGACTTGAACTGGCCGTCAATTTCGGGCTGAGCATGCTGTTCGTACATCAGTTCGGATTGGTGGGAATTGCCTTCGCTACCGTGATCGCAAGCGTGTTGGATAAGGTGGTGCTGATGTTCTTGTTACGTTGGTCAAAGGGTGTTTCTCCCACCGACTATTGGCCGTGGAAATGGCACTTGGGATATTCGGTTGTGATCGGGCTGGTCTATTGGTTCGTGGCCTAAACCAGATCAAACAGATTCTTTACGCCAACATTCCTTGCAGCGGTAAAACCTTCGGCATATTTCGCTCCGATGGGCCGCCCTACCAACTTGGCGCGACCGATAAGGAAATCCATGAAATCCTGACCGGAAATGGGTGTTTCAGGTAAGTCGCTGTCGGGAATATAGAACTGCGATGTATAGGCCTTGATACTCTCCATCTTCCTGTCGAAATAAGGGGTGATATCGATGGTCAGATCAGGGTGGATATACTCGTCTTGTATATAATGGTAAACCGCCTGAGGTCGCCACGCTTCCTGACCAGTATCGATCTTGATCAATCCGGAAAGAAAGCAAGCGTCTACTACCAATTTGGCTGCCTTTCCATGGTCTGGGTGGCGATCGTGAACTGAATTCGCCAAAACAATCTCTGGTCGATATTTCCTGATCATCTTAATGATCGGAATCTGATGAGCACGATCGTTCAGAAAAAAACCATCGGCAAACCCGAGGTTTTCTCTCGCTTCAAGTCCGAGAATGGCCTTTGCTCTTTCGGCTTCCTGCAAACGGAGTTGTGCAGAACCTCGGGTGCCAAGCTCTCCTTGGGTAAGGTCAACCACTCCACATTTGTATCCAAGGTCGATGTGTTTGAGAATGGTTCCCGAGCAGGAGATCTCCACATCGTCAGGATGCGCAGCGAAAGCGAGAATATCCAGTTTCATGGTGACGAAGTTAAATTAACCGCAGACGACAAGGATAAAAACAAACAGAGTTCACAAAGAAATCTCTGTGAACTCTGTGAAAGCCTTTATACTCTCAGGTTGGAAAACTTATTTTCCTGCAACCCAGTTAACGATCTCATCAGCCATTGGAACTGTTTTCGGCTCCAAGTTCTTCACCAGATTTCCGTTCTCATCAATCAGGAACTTCTCAAAATTCCAGCTCACTTCAGCATCCATCACACCATTTTCTGATTTTAAGGTAAGCCAAGTGTAAATGGGACTTTGCTTCTTTCCTTTCACTTCCACTTTCTCCATCATGGTGAAGGTGACACCATAATTCTTCTGACAGAATTCTGCGATCTCATCGCTGCTTCCCGGTTCCTGCCCCATGAAATTGTTGGCCGGAAACCCAATGATCTCGAATTTCTCACCACCATATTTATCATATAGTTTCTGCAGGTCGGTGTATTGCGGAGTGAGGCCACACTTTGAAGCTACGTTCACCACCAGGACTTTTTTCCCTTTGAGTGTTGCGAAATCCAATTCGCCACCATCGAGCGTCTTTGCTTTGAATTGATGAAAGTTGGTTTGGGCCATTGTAACAGTGGTTGAAAGGGTAAGTAAGAAAATAAGTAGTTTTTTCATGAGTTTGGTTTTGCAGCATAACACCAGAATGCAACCAATGTTTAGCGAAGCGAAATTTAGGCATTTCAGGTTGCGTAATTTCGCCCCGTGTTTGCACAGGTAAAAACCTTGTTTCTGAAAGAGTTCACGCTCGAGTGGCGCAACCGATATGCACTGAATGGGCTGTTGCTGTATGTGATCAGCACGGTTTTCGTCTGTTACCTGAGTTTCCGTCAGGTGCTTTCGGTGCCGGTTTGGAACGCGCTTTTCTGGATCATCATGCTGTTTGCATCCATTAACGCGGTGGGTCGTTCGTTCATTCAGGAACACAAAGGGCGACTGCTTTATTTCTACACCACCTGCTCGCCTCAGGCGTTCGTTCTGGCAAAAATGGCCTACAATGCCATCATAATGTGGGTCATCGCCTTGTTGGCCTATGTCATTTATTCCCTGTTCATCGGTGATCTGGTTCAGGATCACCTCATGTTCTTTGTGGCCTTGATGCTTGGCAGTACAGGGTTTGCGCTCATCCTCACGCTCATGTCGGCCATCGCATCGAAAACCGACAACAACCTGAGTCTGATGGCCATACTGAGTTTTCCGGTGCAATTGCCGTTTCTCATGACGCTCATTAAGTTCTCGAAGAACGCGGTCGATGGCCTCGATCCAAGTGTCAGCTACGGACTAATCACCGTTTTGGTGCTCATCATTGTGATCGTGCTCACCCTCAGCTACATTCTATTTCCCTACCTTTGGCGCGATTAAAAATGAAGGGGAAATTCATTGGAAATTGCCCGATTATCGATGCATAGCAACGGAGTAACATCAGTAAAAATTCTGGGCCTTGCCTGGTGGAAATGGCTCGCAATCCTGCTGCCGCTTTACTCGCTGACGGTCGGCATGTTGATCGAGGTTCCGGCACTTCCGATCCTTCACGAAACCATCCGGAATCTGTTCTACCATGTGACGCAATGGTTCGGAATGATGATCATTCTCACCGCATCGTTGGTCTACAGCATCATCCATCTCGCCAAGGGCGACAGACGTTCAGACATTATCGCTTCCGAAAGCATCAACGTGGCGCTTTTCATGGGCGTGCTCGGATTGCTTACTGGAATGCTATGGGCCAAGAATACGTGGGGAACCTACTGGACGGGCGATGCCAAACTGAACGGAGTGGCCATGGGAATGTTGGTCTATCTGGCCTACACGGTGCTGCGCGGAAGCATGGACGAGGAACAGAAGCGCGCCCGTGTTTCAGCCGTTTACAACATCTTCGCCTATGTCATGTTCATGGTTTTCATCATGGTATTGCCTCGGATGACGGACAGTTTGCATCCCGGAAACGGTGGCAATCCCGGGTTCGGTGGCTACGACCTGAACGATGACATGAAACTGGTCTTCTACCCGGCCATCATCGGTTGGACACTTCTGGGCGTATGGCTTGTGAACGTTCGCGTTAGAATGCAAGTGATTGAGGAGAAACGAAAAATGAATTGAAAGGAATGAAGAACGTGTTTAGAATTTTCGCCTTAATGATGGCATTTCTGCCGGCCTCGGTTGCTGCCCAGGGTGTTGAAATGGCCGAAACGATGCGAAGCAATGGAAAGATCTACGTGGTGGTCGGGGTCATCGCGATCATTTTCGTGGGTCTGGTTGTTTACCTGTTCACCATCGACAGGCGGTTGAGCAAATTGGAGAAGGACCAGAAATGAAAAAGACACACATCGTAGCCATAATTGTGATCGCCATTGCCATTGGGGCCATTCTGAGCACAGTTTCGGACAGTAGCACCTACGCATCGTTCAGCGAAGCGAAGGAAAACCCCGGAACGGAATACCATGTGGTGGGCCAACTGAACAAGGAGGCCGAAATGGTCTACGATCCGCAGGTGGATGCCAACCTTTTCGCCTTCAACATGATCGACAACAACGGGTTGGACCAGCGTGTGGAATTCGCAGGTTCAAAGCCGCAGGATTTTGAGCGTTCGGAACAGATCGTTCTGATCGGAAAGTACGAGAGCGACACCTTCCATGCCTCCAAGATTCTCATGAAGTGTCCATCGAAATACAACGATGGCAAGGAGGGCGAAATGCAGGAATTCACCGCAGAAACCGCCAACTCCTGATGGAAATAAACTACATCGGAGAGCATCTCTGGGCCGGTCAGCTCGGTCATTTTTTCATCGTTCTTGCATTCGTTTCAGCCTTGGTTGCAGCCATCGGCTATGCTTTTGGGGTTAGGGATGAAGTGGCCTTCAACAACTGGAAAACCCTTTCGCGAAGCGCATTCTCCATTCACATCGTCTCGGTTTTCGGGATCATTGGCACGCTGCTTTTCATGCTCTACAACGGCATGTTCGAATACCATTATGTGTGGCAGCATTCCAATTCGGAAATGCCGATGCGCTACATTCTTTCCAGTTTTTGGGAAGGGCAGGAAGGAAGTTTTCTGTTGTGGCTTTTTTGGCATGCGGTGCTTGGCGCCATCCTGTTGAAGGCATCCAAGAGCTGGGAAGCGCCCGTGATGGCGGTTTTCGCCCTGGTGCAGTTGTTCCTCGTGTCCATGGTGCTCGGAACCAATTTGGGAGACGCCTTCCGCATTGGGAGTAACCCGTTTCTGCTGCTGCGCGACCATCCGGAATTCATGAACCTGCCGTT
>CAMCFW010000244.1 GCA_945874195.1 Chryseobacterium gleum | reverse complement strand
ATGCCGTTTCGCTTGAGAAGTTTGAACGCGAAATTGAGTTCCGAAACGTGAGCTTCTCGTACGAGAACGGTGTGAATGTGCTGAAGGGCGTGAATCTGATCGTGAAGCGTGGCCGCACCATTGCCATTGTTGGCCCATCAGGTGCTGGAAAGACCACCTTGGTGGACCTGCTTCCCCGTTTTTACGATCCCACCGAAGGCGAAGTGCTGATAGATGGCATCAATATTCAGGATGTGAAGGCTTGGGATCTGCGCAACAAGCTGGGCATCGTCACCCAAGAGGCCATTCTGTTCAACGACACGGTATTCAACAACATTGCTTTCGGACTGACGGGTGTGAGCGAAGAAGAGGTGATGGCGGCTGCCAAAGTGGCCAATGCCCACGATTTCATTGCGCAACTGGACAAGGGCTACCACACCAACATTGGCGAAGATGGCGGCAAACTATCGGGCGGACAACGACAGCGGATCAGTATTGCGCGCGCCATTCTTCACAATCCACCCATTCTAATTCTCGATGAAGCAACCTCAGCCTTGGACGCGGAAAGCGAAAAACTGGTTCAGGATGCGCTTTTCAAATTGATGGAGAACCGGACATCGTTGGTCATTGCGCACCGACTATCCACCATTCAGTTTGCCGATGAGATCATTGTGATAGATGACGGTCAGATAATTGAACGCGGCAACCACACCGGACTGGTGGCCCACAACGGAGTTTACAGGAAACTGTACGAGATGCAGGCGTTTGTGTAGCTCAAGATCCTGTGTTGATCGTTTAAGGTCGGCCACACTTTGATCTTAGAACATCGCAATTTGAACTACCTCTTAAAGATCGGAACAGTGCTGCAGGCTTCACCATACATCACGGCTTTGGCTATAGGAGCGAGTTTAGAGACGAACTCCACATAGGCGGAAGTGGGAACAGGATACTTGCTACATCCCTTTACGATCACGCGTTCATCCCGAAACTGTTCGAGGTCGAGATCCGAGAGCGCTTCCTGGTAAAGTACGGTTTCGAGGGTTTCCGAAGTTCCCATCACCACCCTCTTGGCCACTGGTTGCAGATAGGTTGCAGCCAACATGAACGCCCACTGCGGCACTATCGCGTCAGCAGAACATTGAATGTTCACGAATGCATGACGATAGGAGCTCCAATCGAATTCTTTGAGTCGTTCCCTGTAATCCTTTTCACGCAGAATCAGGCCTTCAAAAAGGAAATCTGCAAGATCAAAGGTCTTCCGAGGACCAAGCTGGTAAAGGTCTTCAAGATTGAAGGTGATGAGGCTGCTTTCGGCAACCTTATTCCTTATTTCGTCTTGCTCAGACATCACATAAAACCGAGTTCAAGCAAAGCAGCTTCGCTCATCATGTCCTTGTCCCAAGGCGGGTCGAAGGTGAGTTCAACCTTTCCTTTTTCTACACCTTGAACGGCCCTGACCTTATCTTCCACCTCGAGCGGCAGGCTTTCGGCCACTGGGCAACTTGGCGAGGTCAATGTCATGAGCACATGGGCATTGGCATTCTCATCAACTTTCACTTCGTAAATAAGTCCAAGTTCGTAGATATCGACCGGAATTTCTGGATCATAGACCGTTCGCAGCACATCCACTATGCGGTCTTCCATCTGCTTTATTTCTTCTCGCGAAAGGCTCATGACCGATGGTTCTGTTGCGTTCTGAACGCCAATGCGTACAACTTCATCTGCTTCACCATGCTCACAAGTCCGTTCGACCGCGTGGGCGAAAGGTGTTCCTTCAAACCGATCCGGTCAATGAATCGGAGATCGGTGTCAATTATCGCATCTGGGGTTTCGCCAGATAGAACGCGGATCAGCAGACTGATGATCCCTTTGGTGATGATGGCGTCACTGTCGGCCGTAAAGATCACCTTACCGTCTTCTAGTTTGGCATGCAGCCAAACGCGGCTCTGGCAGCCTTTGATCAGCAAGTCGTCTGTTTTCAGAGCTTCTGGGATCAACGGCAGGCCTTTCCCCAGACCGATTATGTGTTCATACTTGTCCATCCAATCGCTGAAAAGTGCAAACTCCTCGATGATCTCCAGCTCCTTCCTCTCAATATTCGACACCGTTCCTACCATTAAAACATCCGTTTAACCCTATCTATTCCTTCAACAAGCTTAACGATCTCTTGTTTCGTGTTGTATACCGCAAACGATGCGCGAACGGTTCCGGGCACTTCAAAAAAGTTCATGACAGGTTGTGTGCAGTGGTGACCTGTCCTCACCGCGATTCCCAGTTTGTCGAGAATTACGCCCGTGTCGTATGGATGGATTCCATCCAGAATGAACGAGACTAGACCAGTCTTATTCTTTGATGTGCCTATGAACCGCAATCCTTTGATATTGGAAAGTTCGCTGGTTGCAAACCTCGACAGTTCGGCCTCGTGTGCTGTTATGACATCGAAGCCTACGCTGTTGATGAAATCGATGGCCGCACCCAGACCAATGCCGCCCGCAATATTTGGCGTTCCTGCTTCGAACTTGTGAGGCAGGTCGTTGTATGTGGTTTTTTCGAAAGTGACGCTTTTTATCATGTCACCTCCACCTTGGTATGGTGACATTTCTCTTAGCAATTCCTCTTTTCCGTAGAGAATTCCAACACCTGTTGGGCCATACATCTTATGGGCCGAGAACACGTAGAAATCGCAATCCAAATCCTGCACATCGACCGGCATATGATGAATGGCCTGAGCGCCATCTACCAACACCGGAATGCTGTGTCGGTGTGCAATTGCGATCATCTCCTTGACGGGATTGACGGTGCCCAATGAATTGGAAACATGCACCAATGAAACGAACTCGGTCTTTGCCGTGATCATCTTTTTGAACTCCTCTACATCAACTTCGCCCTCTTTCGAGATCGGAACCACCTTGAGTTTTGCTCCTTTCCGTTCGCAGAGCATTTGCCACGGAACGATGTTGCTGTGATGTTCCATGGCGGTGATGATGATCTCATCTCCCCGTCTGATCATTTTCTGTCCGAAAGCGCTGGCCACCAGATTGATGCCTCCAGTTGTTCCAGAAGTGAAGATCACTTCATGATCGTGCTCCGCATTAATGAACTTCTGAACCTTTTTCCGCACCGCTTCATAAGCTGAAGTTGCTTCTTGGCTCAAAGTGTGAACACCACGGTGAATGTTGCTGTTCTCCTCCGAATAGAATTTTACGATGGCATCGATAACCGACTGCGGCTTCTGAGAGGTGGCACCATTGTCCATATAGATCAACGGCCGGCCATTTATTTCCCTTTTCAGAATGGGAAACTGAGCACGGATGGCATCTATGTCGGACAACTGTTCGCTCATGAACGCATTTCTTTCAGCTTGGCCTGAATCTTTTCTTCCAGCACGCTGCTAAGTTCTTCATTTGAAACGTTTTTCAACACTTCGCTGGCAAAAGCCGTGAGAAGTAGGGCGATGGCCCCAAACTCATCCAATCCCCTTGCACGGAGATAGAAGATGGCGTCATCATCCAACTGCCCGGTTGTACTTCCGTGCGAGCATTTCACATCATCTGCATAGATCTCCAACTCAGGTTTGGAGTTCATGTTGGCATCGTCAGACAGAAGAATATTGTTGTTCTGCTGATAGCCGTTGGTCTTCTGCGCATCGCGGTGAACGAATACCTTGCCGTTGAAAACTCCCGTGCTTTTTCCAGCCAAAATGCCTCGGTAAACCTCATTGCTCTGACAATTCGGAACAATGTGATCAACCAGTGTGTGGTTATCGAACAGTTCGTTGCCATTCAGCATGTAGAACCCGTTCAGATGTGTTTCGCAGTTTTCGCCCTTCAGGCGGACATTGAGGTTGTTCCTCAAAAGTTTTGCGCTCAATTGGAACGTGTTGGTGGTGAAATTCGAATCGCGTTGGCAATGCACCTCAGTCGTGTTCACCAGATTTCCGTTAGCAATTTCCTGAACGATATTGAATTCCAACCGCGCGTTCTGCCCGACCAGTATTTCTGTGACATGATTGTGAAGCGATCTTTCGGAAGCGTTGGAACCCGTGAAATGCAACTGACACTTCAACGAAGCATTGGCATCAAGCACAATCAGCAGCCGAGTTGCCGAGAATTGGTTTCCCGTTAGGTCAACCGCTTGGTTCAGGATCAATTCTTCGGAAACCTGCGTTCCATTCTTCACGTGAATCACTAACGCTTTGCTGAACAGGGCCGTGTTCAAAGCTGAATGGACCTCCTTGGCGTGAATGCCTGTTGATCCGATGAGTTGTTCGGCAGACGTTGCTAGCAAGGCCTCTACACCATCGACCGAATTGAACAGACAATCAGCAGCCGTTGAGACTTCCAGACCGGTGTCGAACAAGCGTTTGACAT